>CANRDC010000003.1 GCA_947629245.1 uncultured Oscillospiraceae bacterium
AGCAGGGCGCAGCCCCAGTCCATGAGCCAGCTGGACTCGATGTCGTGGCCGTAGCTGTACAGGTCGATGATGGAGTTGTAGTTCTCGTCGAAGAACACCAGCTGCCGCTTCAGGGCGGGGGAGTAGATCTTCCGCTCGTAGATGTCCAGTATCCGCTCCATGGCCTTGCCCACAGCGGGGTCGTGGGTGGCCTCGTACAGGCCGGAGTAGCCCTCGAACACGTGCAGGAGGGTGTTCATGGTCTTGGCGGCCATGACGCCGTTTTCGCTGAGCTTCTCGTTGGATTCCGGGCCCCAGTCGGCGGTGAACGCCTCCAGATAGCCCACGGCGTCGGTGCAGTGGTCCTCGATCACCCGGAACAGCTCCATCGCCAGAGCCCTGGCCTCGTCGCTGCCGGTCAGGCGGTAATAGGCCGCCAGGGCGTAGATGGCGAAGGCCTGGTTGTAGGTATGCTTGGTGGTGTCCAGAGGCTGGCCGTCGTAGGTCATGCTCCAGAAAACGCCCCCGTTGGCCCGGTCGACGCAGTGGTCGACCATGAAGCGGTAGGCGTGGTCGGCGTAGGGCCGCAGGTCCTCCCGGTCCAGAGCCATGGATGCCTGGGAGAAGAACCAGAGGATGCGGCTGTTGAGGATGCAGCCCTTTTCCGCCTTCTTGTCCAGGACCAGGTCCTGGCCCATGTAGCCGTAATAGCCCCCGAACGCGTCGTCCTTCAGAGCCGTCCAGAAGGGCAGGATGACCTGCTCCAGGTGCCGTCTGGCCGCGGCGGCGATCTTTTCCATGTGTGAGACCTCCTTATTCGATAGAAGTGGAGCGGCGCTGGATGATACGGCCGCTCACCACGATGTTTTCCGATACGGCCTCTTCGCCGTTGATCTGGCGGATGAGCTGGTTCACGGCGATGCGGCCCATCTTCCTGGTGTTGACCCGGTAGGTGGTCAGTGGCGGGATGCCGGGCCGGTCCTGGTGGTAGTCGTCATATCCGGCGACGGCCACGTCCTCCGGCACCCGGTAACCGGCTTTGGCCAGCGCGTCGATGAGCAGCAGCGCCGTCTCGTCGCTGTTGCATACGAACGCCTGGGGCATATCCTCCGGCAGGGACAGGGGGATATAGGCGGTGCGGCCCTGACGGTCCTCCAGCACCCAGTCCGGCCGCAGAGAGAGCCCGGCCCGGAGCATGGCCTTGGCGTAGCCCAGAAAACGGTCCATGATGGAGCTGGTGGACAACACGCTGCCCACGAAACCGATACGGTCGCGGCCGGTGTTCAGAAGATGCCTGGTGAGACGGTAGCCTCCGGTGACGTTGTCGCTGGTGACGCTGCTCACCTCCAGGTCCTCGTCATAGAAGTCCAGCAGCACGTAGGGCAGAGCGCAGGAGCCCACCATGCGCAGATAATCCCGGTCGATCTCGCCCATGAAGATCAGCCCGTCCACCTTGCTGCGCTGGACCATGACGGGCAGAAAACGCTTGCTCTCCATCTCCGGGGTCACCAGCTCCAAAAGAGCGGAGTAGCCGTATTCGTTGCAGCGGTTCACCAGGCTGCGGTAGAGACTGGAGTAGAAGGTGTTGTCCGCGAAAAACTGGTCCGCCACCAGGATGCCGATGTTGCCGGAATTGGACCGCCCCGCCTTATGCTCCTTCGTCCGCAGGGGCACGTAGCCCATCTGGCCGGCAGCCTCCACGATCTTTGCCCGGGTCTGCTCGCTGACGCCGTCCTTGCCGGAGAGCGCCTTCGACACGGACACCACGCTCACGCCAAGACGTTCGGCGATATCCGCCATACGCACTTTTTTCTCCATGGGCGGCCCCTTCAGAGCGTGACGGCATAGCCGCTGGAATAGACCTGCCGCAGAGCCTGGACGCTGTTGTGCGTCTCGCCGACGCAGAATTCCTTGGACCAGACCATGAAATAGGCCCAGGGGACCCGGCTGCGCTCCAGGACCGTCAGGTCCGGCAGGTATCCGATCTCCGCCAGCGCGGCTACCTTGTTCCGGCTGGTGGCGGCCACGAGAGCCTCATACTGCTCCCGGTAATCCGTGGGGGCGTAGGCGGGCAGATACTCGTCCAGGGAGACCACGTCCACGTATTCCTCGCCCGGCCAGCCCTCCGCCAGACGGCAGTTCCACACCCACAGCAGGTTGTGCAGACCGTGGACCTGGGTGTAGCGTTGGAACATGAGCTTGTAAAGCTCCTTCGCCACGGCGGGACCTTTGGCGCCCCACCAGAACCAGGTGCCGTCGGACTCGTGGAAGGGCCGCCACAGCACGGGGATATCCTCCTCCAGGAAGGGCCTCAGAAGCGCCGCGATGGCGTCCATGTCATGGAAAAAGGCCGCCCGCTCCGGCGTGCCCTCGATCAGCACCCGACCGGCGTCAAAATCCGTGTGCTCGGCGTAAAAGCTCTTGTCCCGGCCCCCCAGGGGCGAGAACCAGTGGAACGTGAACGTCACGATCCCCTCCCGCTTCCGGCCCCAGGCCAGGGCGGCGTCCAGGGTCCCCTGATTCTCCCGCACCTCCGTCAGACATTCCGGGCTGGCGTCGGCGTAGTTGACGTTGGGGGAGTAGCCCAGAAGCTCAAAGCCCCGCAGCTTCGGCTCCCGGCCGGTGACCTGGCGGATGTAGCCGATCTCCTCCATGGGGACGGTCTGGGTGTGCTGGCCGGTGACGATGGCCTTGCCCGCCGTGTCGGCCAGATAGTTCAAAAGCTCCCTCGCGTGGGCTGTGGCGTGTATGTCGACAGGGGTCTGCATTGGCACGGCTCCTTTCATGCGGGCGGTCTGAGCGTTCAGCCGCTTAAATCTCCATAATTTAGTTACTTTTTTAGTCTGTGCCCGATCCCTATTATAAGAGAGAAAAACCGATGATGTCAACACGGAATAAGTTAAAAATACGTCGCTCTACGAAAATAAGTTAAGTAAATCAATGCCCCTGTTGACGGGACGGGAATGTTACAATATAATCGACCTGAATATGTTATCGCGGAGAACCGGGTCGATAAGATCTTGATGCATAGGAGGAACGCGCAATGGAACGGAAGGTCAGCACTGCCGTAGTGGGCTGCGGCATGATCAGCAACATCTACCTGAAGAACCTCAAAAACCTGTTTTCCATCATCGACCTTGCGGCGGTGGGCAGCCGCTCCAGGGCCGCGGCGGAGGAGAAGGCCAGGACCTATGGGATCGACCGGGTGATGACCGTCGACGAGATCGCCGCGTCCGGCGATATCGAGCTGGTGGTGAATCTGACCCCCGCCTTTTCCCATTACGACGTCATCAAAAAAATGCTGCTGGCGGGCAAGCATGTCTGGACGGAAAAGACCATGACCGTCACGGTAGACCAGGCCAGGGAGCTGGTGGAGCTGGCGGATAAAAAGGGCCTTTACCTGGGCGTGGCCCCGGACACGGTGCTGGGCGCGGGGCTGCAGACCGCCCGCCGGGCCATCGACACGGACATGATCGGCACGGTCACCTCCGGCGTGGCCGTCATCAACCGGGACCAGGCGCTGAACTCCGAGTACTTTGCCTTCCTGCGGGGGGACGGCGGGTCCCTGCCCTATGACGTGGGCGTGTATTACATCGGCGCGCTTTTGAGCCTGCTGGGTCCGGTGAAGGCCATCCGGGCCTTCGGCGCCCCCGCGCCGGTACACGAGCCGGAGTTTTTGTATGCCAACGGGGACCGGGTCCCCTGGCGGATACCCGGCAGCAACGTGCTGTCCGCCTGTCTGGAATTTGCGTGCGGCGCGCTGGTCAGCGTGCTGTTTGACGGCAACACGGTCAACGCCTCCCAGCACGAGCTGACCCTGTTCGGCACACGCGGCGTGCTGAAGGTGGGGGACCCCAACGCGTTCAACGGCCCCGTGACGCTTCTCTACGCCGACCAGCCGGCGTGCGTGCTGCCCTTCACCCACGGCTACGACGGCGCCAACACCCTGGAGCCCACCGCCTTTGACCACTACGGCCACCGGGGCGTGGGCGTGGCGGAGATGGCCTATGCCATCCGGGCCGGTCGGCCCAACCGGTGCTGTAAGGAATACGGCCTGCACTGTCTGGAGGTGCTGGCGGGCATGGAGCAGTCCGCCGCCACGGGCAAAACGGTGGAGCCCGTGTCCCGCTTCGAGATGAAGCCCCTGGCTCCCGGCTACTATTCCGCCTTTATGGGCGGTACCGGCCGGGCGGACGCGGAACGCTCCCTGATGGATTGAGAGGAGCATGACATGAGATTCGGCATACAGCTTTTCGGCGTTCTGGAGCATACCCGCAAGGACTTTCGCCGGGAGGGTGAAAAGTTGATCCCGGCCGCAGTGGGCCGGGGCGAGGTGGATATGACGGCCTGCTTCAGTTCGCGCGGGCCATGGGCGTGCCCCAGATCGTGGATCAGGACGAATTTGACGGCGACCCGGTAAAGGTGTGCGGCGAATGTTTGGGGGCGCTGCGGTCGCTTGGTCAGGTCCGGGACCGGACGGTCAGCTACCTGAACGTGCTGGACACCGTGACCGGTCAGGTCCGCACCCTATGCGGGTGGAGCTGTGGGTCATGGACGCGGACGGCTCGGACCCTCACCCCGTGGCGTCCCTCTTTGGGGGCCAGGGCACCATGAACGTGAACAGCTGGGCCGGGGACAGCCGCCGTCTGGCCTTCGTCAGCTACGAGCTCGCCCACAGGTGACCGGTCCGCCCGGCGCGGCGGTCATTCGAGCCAGGCGTCTTTGCCCGCGTACTCCCGGCGGCAGCGGAAGAAATAGATAAAGCACAAAACGATCTGCACGAAGGAGGACGAGGGCGTGGCCAGACCGATCCGGAACACCGATACCGGCTGGATATGGCTGAATAAAACGGATAGAGGCACCCGGACCCCGAAGGCTCCGACGATGCCCTGGACCATGACGAAGCCGGTCCGGGAGCAGCCGTTGAAAAAGCCGATGAAGCAGAACAGAAACGACGTGAGCAGACAGTCGATGCCGTAGGCCTTCAGATATTCCGCCGAGGCCCGGCAGACCTCCATGTCCCTGGCGAAGATGGTGCTGAGGGGCACGCCCTGGAAGAAGGCCAGATACCCCAGCAGCAGACTGCATCCGAAGGACAGGCCGACGCCCCACATGAGCGCCCGCTCCGCCCGGCGCATCTTTCCCGCCCCGTAGTTGTGGGCCACGAAGGAGCTCATGGCCTGGGAGAAGGCGCTGGGCAGCAGCATGATGAAGCCGCACAGCTTCTCCGCCACGCCGATGCCCGCCGAGGCCACAACTCCCAGCCTGTTCACGATGGCCATGATGATGAGAAAGCTTATGGACACAAGAAGGTCCTGCAGCGCGATGGGCGCGCCCAGACGAAGGATGCGACCGATGACCTTTCTGTGAAAGCCCACGTCCCGGCGGGAGAAGGGGAAGGGCATGCCCCTCCGGCGGATGAGAAGGAAGCTGAGCGCCACGCTCAGGGCCTGGGCCATGACCGTGGCGATGGCCGCCCCGGCGGCGCCCATGTCCAGCCCCGCCACGAACAGCAGATCCCCGAACACGTTGAACACCGCCGCGATGGCCACGGTGAT
Organism: uncultured Oscillospiraceae bacterium; assembly: GCA_947629245.1. GTDB lineage: Bacteria > Bacillota > Clostridia > Oscillospirales > Oscillospiraceae > CAJOIG01. The sequence continues at coordinate 5,538 of CANRDC010000003.1, forward strand.
GAGGGGCATCTTCGCGTCCCCTATGCCCCTGAACACGCTGCCCAGGATATTGTAGGCCACGATGAACACCGCCCCGCCGCAGCAGACGCGGGTGTAGGCCACGGTCTGCTGGAAAGCCTCCGCCGGGGCGTTCAAAAGCCGCGCCGCCGGGGCCGACAGCCACTGCATGGCGACGGCCAGAACAAGCCCCATGCCGGTGAAGGTGAAAATGGTGGCGCCCACCACAGGACCGCAGGCGTCCTGCCGCTGCTGGCCTATGTACTGGCCCAGAAGCACCGTGGTGCCCACGGCCAGCTCCGTGATGACCAGCGTCACCGAGTGCATGATCTGGGAGCCTACGGATACCGCCGACACATTGGCCGCGTCGGAGAACCGGCCCACGATCATCAGATCCACCGCCCCATATAGGGACTGGATCAGCATGGCGAACATGATGGGGAACACGAACCGTATCAGAGCCGGTACGATCTTTCCCTCAGTAAAGTCACTTTTCATATCTTCCTCGCTCAAAAGCCGGATAAGATGCCCAAAGCATCTTATCCGGCCTGATAGTTTGGCGGCTATCATCCTCCGATGAACGTATATACAGTATAGCACACGCCGCCGCCGCCGCGCGCAAGAGAAACGGCGCCGGTCAGAGCACGCCCCGGAAGCTGAATGTGAAGTCCATGGGTCCGGAGGCGTCCAGAAGGTATTCCTCGTGGGGACGGGCGCCCCAGCTGTCGTCGCCGCCTACGCCCATCTGTCCCAGGGAGACGCGCACGACGGTATAGTGTACCGGCGGCAGCTCATAGTCGTGGGCCGCGTTTTCCAGCTCGTGAGGCGTATAGGGCAGCGCGGAGAAGTTCATGCCGCCGCCCATGAAACGCAGGCCCCGGCCCCGGAAGTCGGTCACCTCCGCCCAGCGCACGCCGGTCACGTTCCCGCACTCCTGGGGGACCAGATACCGGGCCATGTTCTCCCGGACCGGACGCTCCCAGATACCCAGCTTCGCGCCCCGGCAGCGGTCCGCGTAGTTCTCCTCCGGGCCCAGGCCGTACCACTTCACCCGGTCAAGGTCCGCGTCCAGCTTCAGCATCATGCCGAATTCCGGCATGGGGCCCAGCCCCTCCGCCGGGTCGTAATGCAGCGTCACGCCCACGGTCCCGCAGGGGCGCACGACGTATGTGACGGCGCACTCCGCCGGGGGGACGGTGGGCAGCGCGCAGACGAACCGGACCGACACGGAGCCGTTCGGCTCCTCCGTTACGGCGGGACCGCCGGGCGCGTAGACCGCGTACAGGCTGGCCAGCTTCCACTGGCCGTACCGCTGGGGCATCTGCCAGCCACGGTCGTTGGCCGTGGGCGCCCGCCAGAAATTGGGCATGGGTACGCTTTTGAGCATCTCACGTCCGCCGAAACGGTAGGAGACGAGGCCGCCGTGCATGCAGTCGAACAGCGCCTCAAAGCCGTCGCCCCGCACGCCCAGATTGTGCTCGCCCCGGACCACCTGCAAGGGCCGGTGAGCGGGCCGGGCCTTGGGCGCGGCGTGGTTCTTGTAGACATACTGGCCGAAGGCCACCTCGTAGCCCCGGTCCGCCCAGGGGGCGTCCTCCTTCAGCCGGAAGCTGACCGTCACCGCGTACTCGCCGGGCGCGCTCTGCCGGTCAAAGGGCAGGGGATAGGTCCGCTCCTCCAGGGGCGGCACGTCCGTCTCCAGCGGTGCGCTGGCGATCTCTTTCCCGTCCCTGGCCAGGGTCGCCACACAGTCGTAGGCGGCGGTGCTGGTGAACAGGTGGCGGTTGACGATCCGGACATTGTACGCGTCCGCCTCCGCCAGGATGTTCTGGTAGTTGAACTTGACCTCCTGCATCTTGGGCGAGACGGTCCCGCCGGCGTAGACCACGCCGTCGCCGCTGAAATCGCCGTCGTTTGGCCGGTCGTCAAAGTCGCCGCCGTAGCCGTATGTGACGCGGCCGTAGCGGTCCTTTGTCCGGACGGCCTGGTCGATGTAATCCCAGATGAATCCGCCCTGATACAGGGGCTCCTCGTAGGCGTATTCGGTGTATTTGTGCATGGCGCCCAGGGAGTTGCCCATGGCGTGGGAATACTCGCACATGATGAAGGGCTTGTCCCGGTGCTCGGCGAGAAAGGCGCGGATGCCGGAGACGGGCGTGTACATCTGACTCTCGACGTCGGAGCTGTCGTTGTGACGACGGTCGTGGAACACGCCCTCGTAGTGGACGGGGCGGGTGTCGTCCAGGCGGCGGAAGGCCCGGCTCATCTCATAGATCACGTCGCCGCCGTAGGATTCGTTGCCCAGGCTCCAGATCAGCACGCAGGGGTGGTTCTTGTCCCGCTGGTAGGTGCTGTTCACCCGGTCCAGCATCCGGTCCAGCCACTGCATATGGTCGCCGGGCAGAGCCCGCTCCGGGGGGCGCTTTCCCTGGGGCACCTGGTCCCAGGTCCCGTGGGTCTCCATGTTGTTCTCGTCGATCACGTACAGCCCCAGCTCGTCGCACAGCCCGTACAGGGCGCTGTGGTCCGGATAATGGCTGGTGCGGATGGCGTTGATGTTGTGCCGCTTCATGGTGACGAGGTCCCGGCGGATCTTTTCGGCCGTGACGGCCCGGCCCGTCTCGGCGCAGAAGTCGTGCCGGTTGACCCCCTTGAACACGATTCGCCGACCGTTCAGATACATGACGCTGTCACGGATCTCAAACCGGCGGAAGCCCACCTTCTGGGGCACGAACTCCGTCATGGCGCTGTCCGCGTCGTATGCCGTCAGCACCAGGTCGTAGAGATAGGGCCGCTCCGCGCTCCACTTGGCGGGGTCCTTTACGGGCACGGAAAACGACGCGCGCTCTTCTCCCGCGCCGCGCTTCTCTGCCGATGCTATGACCGTCCCGCCGTCCTTCAGCTCCAGGCGCAGAGACCAGGCCGCCTCCGCCTGGACCTGGACCTCTGCCTCCAGCACACCGTCCCGGTATTCGTCGTCCAGCAGGGTCTTGATCTTGACGTCCCGGATGTGTACCGCCGGGGCCGCGTACAAAAACACATCCCGGAACAGGCCGGAGAACCGGAAGAAGTCCTGGTCCTCCAGCCAGCTTCCCGCACACCAGCGGTATACCCGGCAGGCCAGCTTGTTCTCCCCCTCCGTCAGATAGGGCGTCAGTTCAAAATCCGCCGGGGAGAAGGAGTTGGCGGCGAAGCCCACGTGCCGGCCGTTCAGCCAGACCGCCACGCAGCTCTCCGCCCCCTGGAAGGAGACGTATATCCGCTTGCCCTCCATGGCCTCCGGCAGGGTAAAATACTTCACATAGCAGGCCACCGGATCGTACCGCTCCGGGGCCCGGCCCGGCTCCACGTCCTCCCGGCCGTCCCAGGGGTACTGGACGTTGGCGTACTGGGGCGCGCCGTAACCCTCCAGCTGGATGTGAGCGGGCACGGGGATGTCCGCCCAGCCAGAGCAGTCGTACCCCGCGGCTTCAAAGCCGACGGGGACCTGCCCCTCGTTCCGGGCGTGGCAGAACTTCCAAAGACCGTTCAGAGAACAGCGCAGGCTGCTCTCGCCGACGGCGGCCTCGTCCGGCGAGCCGTAGGCGATGTGGTCAGAGTGGGCCGGGATCCGGCCCTCGGCAAAATAGGCGGGGTCGCTGAGCTTCGTATAGTCAAAATCCATGGCGCGTTGCAGCCGCTGGCGCGGCCATCCTCCGGATAGTTTTTCGGTCCTTTGCAGAAGAATAGTACCACATTTTCCCGCAGCCGTCCAGAGCGGCCCGACGCTCTCCTCCGCGCCCTATATGATCTGCGGATACACCCTGCGCCGGAAGTAGACGCCGGCCGCCAACAGCATCGCGATCCAGCCCGCGGCACAGGCATACGCGATGCCCGCGATGCCCGCCGTGCCGATCAGAAGATACGTCACGATCACCCGGCAGGAGATCTGTATGACCGTCAGCGCCAGGGTGATCTTCATGTGCTTCATGCCCCGGAAAAAGCCCTGGATGCCGTTGGTGAGGGCAGGCAGGAAATAGAAAAACGCCATGACCCTGAAATACCTGGCCCCCTGGTCCAGCGTGGCCGTTTCCTGGGAGAACAGGGACAGGAGCGGTCGGCGTAGGGTGGATATAAGAATGCATATGAGCACATAATATGAAAGCTCCAGTATGAGCCCCTTGCGCAGGCCCTCCCGGACCCGGCCCTTCTCGCCCGCGCCGTCGTTCTGCGCGGTGAAGGTCATCATGGCGTTGGCGATGCTCCGCTCCGGGACCAGGGCGAAGTCCTCTATCTTGCCGACGGCGTTGAACGCGGCCATGGCGCTGACGCCCAGGGAATTCACCATCCCCTGGATGAAGAGCTTGCCAAGCGGCTGGCTGCACTGCTGCAGGGCGGTGGCGCCGCCGTACCGGAGCGTCTGCCCCATCAGGGTCCGGTCAAGGCGCATGTCCTCCCGCTTCGGCCGGAGGACGTCCGCCTTTGCATAAATATACAAAATGCATCCGATCGCCGACAGAAACGCGGCGATGTCCGTGGCAGCGGCGGCGCCCGCCGCGCCCAGGTCCAGCGCGGCGACGAACAGCACGTCCAGCAGAGCGTTGACCGCCGAGGCAGCCGCCAGGATGACGACCGGGGCCTTCGCGTCGCCCACGCTCCGGAGGGCCGCGGCGAAAATGTTGTACAGGCAGGTGAACGGCATGCCGATGAAGATGATGCGGATATACCGCAAAGCGTCCGCCATGACGGCCTCCGGCACCCGCATGAGGGCGAAAACGGGCCCGGACAGCCCCAGACCCAGCACAAGGATCACGACGGACAGAAGACAGCCCAGGATGATGAGATTTGCCAGCGTTTTCCGGAGAGCGTCAAGCTCCTTCCTGCCGAAGGCGTTGCTCATCAGAACGGACGCGCCCATGCACAGGCCGGTGATGAACAGGATCAGAAAGTTCATCACCGGGTCCGCCGTGCCTACCGCCGCCAGGGCGACGTCCCCGGCAAAGCGGCCCACGATCATGGAATCCACGGCGTTGTAGGCGAGCTGGAACAGATTGCCCAACACCAGCGGCATGGCAAACGCGGCGATATTTTTCGATATGCCGCCCCTGACCATGTCCCTCATATGTACGGCGCCTCCTGTCCCCGCGCGGCGTACCGCCCGGGATGATGCAATAGTATTATAGTATGTTCTCCGGAAAATGCAATCGGCGTCCGTCAGGGATTTTCGGAGAAATGACCAGTTTTTGTGCGCATTTCTTATTCAATATTCGGTGATATAGAATTGACATAGGCAGGCGCGATGTGGTAAAATAACACAAAAGTAGCTGCATGATTCTTCCAGGGGATGTGTGCAGTTTACATAATTTTTGGGAGAAATTTTTTCAAATTTTCTCAAAAAATTATGAGCCGTTTTTTCAAATTTTCCGTCTTTAATAATAGAGGACGGCTTAAGATGCTGCGAGGACCGCTCTCGACATAGGACAAAGCGGCGTGGCGTTTGGGGCATAACAAATGGCAAACCAATTGCGAAAACTTAAAAGAAGACAGCTTCTGGAGCTGCTGGTGGTTCAGGCCAGGGAGCTGGAGGCGCTGAAAAAGGAGCTCCAGTCCGCGCGCGAGCAGATCGCCGGGATGGAGAGCAGATTGTCAAAGATGGGCGAGCCCGTGCGGACCGATCCCGCGCGTCACGGCCGGGACATTGAGGAGATCCTGGCGGAGGCCAGGGAAGAGGCTTCCGAAGAGGAACAGGGGCGGTAAGGCCCGGATGAAGAACAGCCATCGGGAAGAACTGATCGAATGAGCAAAAAGAAAAAGCAGCCGCTGGATATACCGAACCTCGAGGCCCTGGAGACGGAGCTGGCCCGCGTAACGTACAAAAACCGGTTCCGGCAGACCCTGATGGGGACGATATACGTACTGATCACGGTGGCGGCGGTGGCGATCCTGGTGTCGACTCTGTGGCTGCCGGTGCTGCGGATATCGGGCACGAGCATGACGCCGACGCTGGAGGACGGCGAGCTGGTAGTGGCGATTAAGAATTCGAACTTTGAGCGCGGCGACCTGATCTCGTTTTACTATAATAATAAGGTTCTGGTCAAGAGAGTGGTTGCAATGGCCGGCGAGTGGGTGAACATCGACCCGGACGGCAACGTATATATTAATGATGTGCTTTATGACGAACCGTATTTGGAAGAGAAATCCATAGGACAGTGTGACATCGAGTTTCCGTATCAGGTCCCGGACGGACGGATCTTCGTTCTGGGCGACCACCGAAGCGTTTCGGTAGACAGCCGGAGCAAGGCGGTCGGCTGCGTAGCGCAGGAGCAGATCGTAGGAAGATTGGTCATGAGGATATGGCCATGGGAGAAAGCAGTCGTTTTTGAGTGACTGATAAGGGAGTATCAAGATGGAGAATATGACAAGAAAGGTAGAACGGATGGCGCGGCGGAACGCCAAGCGGAAGCTGTGGCGTCGGGTGGTGGCCGTCCCCGCGGCGATCGTGGTGTTTGTGACCACATACGCCCTGATCCTGCCTGCTATTGCCATGGAGCGCGACACCTATTGCGGTTACGAGGCGCACCGCCATGACGATACGTGCTATGAGGACGTCCTGACCTGCGGCCTTGAAGAGGGCCAGCAGGAGCAGGGCGCTGTCAGCGTGCGTGAGCTTGCGTGCCCGCAGGTCGAGGCTCTGCATGTGCATGACCCGTTGAAGTGCTACAATGCGAAGGGAGAGCTGATCTGCGGCTACGCGGATTACATGGTCCACCAGCACGACGAGAACTGCTACATAGACGGCGTGCTCGTCTGCCCGCTGAAGGAAGTCAAGGAGCACACGCATACGGACGCCTGCTACAGTGTGAAGAAGGTGCTGTCGTGCGGCCTGGAGGAGCAGGAGGGCCACGTCCATGACGAGAGCTGCTACACCGTTTCGGAGACGAAGGAGCTGACCTGCGGCCAGGAAGAGAGCGCGGGCCACACCCATACCGACGACTGCTATAAGATCACGGACAACACCTATCTGATCTGCGGCCAGGAGGAGAGCGCGGGCCACACCCATACGGACGATTGCTATACCGTTCATGAGAACACCTATCTGGCCTGCGGGCAGGAAGAGAGCGCGGGCCACACCCACACCGACGCCTGCTACACCGTCACCGAGCAGACCAGCTTGGTCTGCGAGCGGCAGGAGCACACCCACGGCGATGGATGCTATGACGAGTCCGGAGCGCTGATCTGCGGGCAGGAGGAGCACACCCACGGCGCGGACTGCTACGTCACCGAGCAGATCCGTGAGTTGACCTGCGGCCAGGAGGAGAGCGCGGGCCACACCCATGACGCGAGCTGCTACGTCACCGAGCAGACGAAGGAGTTGACCTGCGGGCAGGAAGAGAGCGCGGGCCACACCCACGACGCGAACTGCTATGCCACCGAGCAGACGAAGGAGCTCGTCTGCGGCCAGGAGGAATCCGCGGGCCACACCCATACCGACGACTGCTACACCGTCACCCAGACCCGCGAGTTGACCTGCGGCAAGGCGGAGCAGGAGGGCCACGTCCACACCGACGATTGCTATACCGAGGAAAAGACCCTGATCTGCGGCAAGGACGAGGTCATTCTCCATACCCACACCGAGGGAGCCTGCTTCGACCAGTACGGCAAGCTGACCTGCACGAAGCTGGAGGTCAAGAAGCACCAGCATGATGACGGCTGCTTCACCGTCCGCGAGCTGGCGGCGGCGCAGCTGCACACCCATACCGCCGCGTGCTATGAGCATGTGCTGACCTGCGAGCTTCCGGAGCATGTCCACTCCCTGCTCTGCTACCAGGACCCCAACGCGGAGACTCCCGAGCCCTCTGTGACGGAGACCCCCGTGCCGAAGCCTGATACCATTCCCGGCCTGGGCGAGATCATGCCCGTGCCTGACCAGACTACGGAAGAGCCTGGGACTGTTCCCGGCCTGGGCGAGATCATGCCCGTGCCCGACCAGACCACGACCGAGCCTGACACTTCCATTGAGCCTGAGGATACTGTCGAGCCCGAGGCCACCGTTGAGCCTGATGCTACGACTGAGCCCGAGGATACTGGTGAGCCCGAAGCCACCGTTGAGCCTGATGCTACGACTGAGCCCGAGGATACTGGTGAGCCCGAAGCCACGGCGGAGCCCACGGCGGCCCCGGAGCCGGAGTTGGTCTGCGGCCTGGAAGAGCATACCCACAGCGAAGAATGCTATGACGAGACCGGAGCGCTGATCTGCGGTCTGGAAGAGCATACCCATACCGAGGACTGCTGGGCCATGCCCGAAGCCACGGCGGAGCCCACGGCGGCCCCGGAGCCGGAGCTGGTCTGCGGCTTGGAAGAGCATACCCATACCGAAGAGTGCTATGACGAGACCGGAGCGCTGATCTGCGGTCTGGAGGAGCACACCCATACCGAGGACTGCTGGGCGGTGCCCGTGACCACGGAAGCGCCCGAAGCCACGGCGGAGCCCACGGCGGCCCCGGAGCCGGAGCTGGTCTGCGGCCTGGAAGAGCATACCCACAGCGAAGAGTGCTATGACGAGACCGGAGCGCTGATCTGCGGTCTGGAGGAGCACACCCATACCGACGACTGCTGGGCGGTGCCCGTGACCACGGAAGCGCCCCTGTTCGACTGGGGCTGGGGGCTGCCTGAGGGGCCCGGCTTTGATGGACAGATCATGCCGGTGCCCTCCGAGACGGCCGAGCCCACGGCTGAGCCGACGGCTGAGCCTACCGCTGAGCCCACTGCGGAGCCCACGGCCACGCCGGAGCCCACGGCTGTTCCTACGGCCGTGATGAAGATCCTGGCCTGCGAGCAGGAAGAGCATGTCCACGGCCCGGAGTGCATTCTGGACGGCGAGTACATCTGCGGCAAGAACCAGCACGAGCACACCGAGGACTGCTACGTGATCCTGGAGGTGGAGCTTGACTGCGGTCTGCTGGCGCATACCCACACCGAAGCCTGCTACAACGAGGCCGGAGAGCTGATCTGCGGTCTGGAGGAGCATACCCACACGACGGAGTGCCTGGGAGAGTTCGACTCGGTGAACTTGATGGATCTGCCCGTGGGCGATCCCGGCACGACCATTTCGCAAGGTTCTAAGTCCCTTGGCCAGTATGTGAAAGGTGGCAAGGTGACGGCCGAGAATACCACGTATGATCCCTCCACCGGTGATTATCATACTACGTTTGGTGTCGACTTCTCTATTCCGGGCAGTGACATTGTAGGCCCGAATGGGACCAGACATTATGAATTTGAAATTCCTAACGGCGTTATCCTGCCGAGCGATATGCTGGGTAAAGCGTATCCGGCGAAGGATACGTTAGGCGCAGACGCTTTCACTTATAAATATACTGCTAAACCGGACAATGATGGTGACGGATACCCCGACGGATACACTGTCGAGATCGAAGTCTTGTCTGAATATGACATTCAGGAGGGCGGAACGCTGCACGGCAAATTTGGTGCCGAGGCTTGGTTGAAGCATCTGAATGAAAACGAAAATGTGCATGTCGACTTCGACCAGAAAGACGATTATGATGTAGATCTTGATATCGATCATGACGATATCGTAACCGAATATGATTGGGAAGTTGACAAGACCACTGTTGATAATTCCACAGTCGACGAAAACGGAGATATCCATTACAGGATCGAGATCAAGAGCAAGACAGGTACGCCGGGAGCTCTGAACCTAAAGGATGTCTTTACCTGGCCTGAGGGCGTGGATTGCGAGGGCCCGAAGGATATCACTGTCAAGCACTATACTTGCACTGATGAGTGGTACCATACCGCTTGGGATGATAATGGCACCCAGTTGAACCAGGGCACCAACGCGGACGAATATCAAGTCCAGGAGAACGGCGACGGCTCCTTCTCCATGACGCTGCCGCAGTTGACGATCACGCAAAAAGACGGACAGCATCCCGAGAAATATGTCATTGAGTATACCTACCATGTTGACAAAGAGCAGTTGAAGGACGGCAGCTATAAATTTGTCAACAATGTGGATACCTGGGTCGATAATCACCATGAGAACGGCAATCACGAGGTGACTTACGAGCGTAAGACGCTGGAGAAGAGCGGCGCGGTTGATGGCGACAAGATCAAGTGGACCATCGTTGTCAATAAGGGCAACGAGGATATCACTGACTGGACGCTGAGCGACACCCATTTTGAGCGCGTAAAGGAAGACGCTCTCCATTTCGAGCCCGCTGACAATAATTATGAAGTTCAGACTGACGGCGCGGGTAATGTGACCGGTGTCAAGTTCAAAGCTGGAGCTGACGGGAAGAACACGCAGGATTATACCATTACCTATGAAATTCCCATCACTGGCGCTGGTACTTACCACAATGACGCTTATCTGACGGAAGATGGACCCGAAACGAAGCACGAGGCTCATGGCGATGTTACCGTCAGTGGCGATGTGACTGGCTGGAAGTTCTTGCAGTCTTCCGAAGAAGTGGGAAGCGAAAAACATTACAAGTGGTTCGCTGGCTTGAATATCCCCGCGACAGGCATTGCAAAAGACGCTGAGTTTACCGATTCCATGTACGGCCCCAATGATGTGGTCGGCGGTCAGTGGATGACCAAGGACCAGGTCAAGGCCATGATGGACGCTGTCAGCAGCCAGGATTGGTACGGCTCAATAGACTGGACCTTCCAGGTCTTGAACGCTGACGGTACGCAAACAGCGAAGAGTTATGCTCAATTGGGCGATAGCGATCATGTTGTGCAGTTCACGCTGAAGGCTAAGGAGCAGATCCCGCAAGCAAAGTTTAAGACCTCGGACAATAAATACGAGCTGCAGATCAGCTATGAGACCACGACCAACACGGATGACCACGGAACATTTAAGAATACGTTCTTCGGCAATGACCAGTGGTTTGACCAGAAGCCTGACGACCTGGTGAAGACAGATGGTGACGACCAGAGTGGTGACACCAGCAAGGAGCTTGGCAGTGCGGATGACATTATCACTTGGAAGGTGAAGGCCACTTGGGGTTCGGACCACACGAGCATGAAGATCGTGGATGATCTTCCGGAGGGCGTAGAGCTTGTGGAGGTCATCTATAAGGTCAGTGATATGTGGAGGGACTTTACGACCGACACTATCAGCGGCCCTGGCGAATATCCTACCCACTACAACGAGCAGCAGGGCGTTACGGTAAAGTATGTCGATGGCAATAAAGTGACCCTTGAGTTTGATGAACAGGCTCTAAAAGCCAACGGTCTGTCCGGTGGTAGATACGTAGAAGTCACGTTCAAGTGCAAGCTCAACGAAGATATCCGGCAAAAGCTTGAGAACGGTGATACCACCGTCAAGTATCAAAATCTGACCAACAAAGCTGAACTGTGGCTGGACGAGAAGTATGTCAAGGACGACGACCAGACACAGAACATCGAAGTCAAGGATAAAGACGAGGACCACAACGATAAGCTGCTCGCCAAGACCGGCAAATACGGCATACACGACGAGGGCGACGATAAGACCATCCACTATTCCGTGGATATCAACCCTGGTGATGGGCCGATCAAGGGTACTGACCCGGCGACTGGCGAACAGTATGTTCTGGACAGTCCTTTGACCATGACCGACACCGTGACCTATTATGAATATCCCGACCCTTGGGGCGATGCGAAGGGATGGAGACTGGAGTTGACGCTCCTGCCCGGTTCCGTCAAAGTGTATGAGGCGCAGCGCGATGATAATGGTGAACTCATGTATGGCGATGACGGCAAGCTGATTGCTGACAAAACAAAGCCCGTCACGGTGCAGTGGACGTACAGTGAAGAAAAAACCCCTGCTGATGCGCGCGGAAACGAGTATAAGAAGATTATTACTCTAAAAATCCCCAACAACGGCAAGGCTCTTGTGCTCCTGTATGATTACGGCGTTACGATGACCGACTTGGAGCATAACCAGTGGCACGGGCCCGATATAACAGTGAATAACACTGTTGAGTTGGCCGGTTCGACCGATGTGGCGAAAATTGAAAGCACGACCTGGGAGGATTCCCACCATTATGGCGACGCCTGGACCGACGGGTTCACCATCTACAAGGTGGAGAAGGATAGCTACGGTCAGCGGCTCGGAGGTGCCGGGTTCACCCTCTACAAGGTCGGTGATGGCGGCCTGCCGGAAGAGGTCGCGAAGGTGACCACTGACGACGGCGGCAGCTTTACCCTCACCGTTGCGAAGAAGGAAGGCGACACCTCCTATAAGGGCACTATCACTGTCGGTAGTGAAGAAACGGAAATCCAATTTGAACCCGACACGCTCTACTACTGGCAGGAGACCACACCTCCTAACGGCTACGGTTATCTTGATGACCAGACCGAAGGCGAGAAGATCTACATCTGGTATCACGATGCCGATAGCACGGCAAAGCTGGATGAACTGCCGGGATACACTGCCGGTATGAAAGTAACCAACCTGGCTGACGGAAACGCTTCCGTCTACGTTGAGAACGAAGTGCACGAAGTCTACGTTCTGCCGGAGACGGGCGGTATGGGGACGATGATCTTCACGCTGGCCGGACTGGCGATGATGTCCCTGGCGGGGGCGGTATACTGCGACAAGCGCCGCCGCATCCAGGCGAAGGGAGCGATGATGGCTCCCGGAGTACAGGTCCCGGCGGGACGCCGTGAACGGCCCGCCGGAAACAGAAAAGGGGGCGACCGCTTGTAAAAATGACCCCCGTTACACAGCGCGAGAACCATTTATCATACAGCAAAAAATTTATTTTAAGAAAGGAACCAACAGAATGAAAGGAATGAAAAAACTGCTCAGCATCCTTATGGTGCTGACCCTGGTCATGAGCCTCGGCGCTACCGCGTTCGCGGCGACTGTGACCATCGCGACCAAGACTGGTCTGGACGCCGATCACGACTATGTGGCCTACCAGATCTTCAAGGGCACACAGGCCGAGGGCAAAAATGCTCCTATCGGCGATATCGAGTGGGGTGACGACATTGACAGCGCCAAATTCCTGAAAACCTTGAAGACCCTTGACGCGGCCAAGTATGGCGCCTGCGAGGACGCCAAGGACGTGGCCAAGGCTCTTGGCCCGGATGCTTCTGCCGATGTGGTAAAGGCGTTCGGCGAAGCCGCTCTTAATAGCCTGAAAAATGAGGCTACTGGAACCAAGATGACTGCTGGCAGTGCTGAGCTGCCCAACGGCTACTATGTCATTAAGGACGTGACCGATCCCAGCAAGATCGGCGAGGGTGAAGTGTACAACGACATCGTGGTCGAAGTCACTGGCGGCGACATTGTGATCGAAGCCAAGAACGAAGGCCCCTCTTCCCAGAAGAAGGTCAAGGACGTGAACGACTCCACTGGCGTGACGTCCGACTGGCAGGACTCCGCCGACTATGACATCGGCGACCAGGTCCCCTATGAGTTGACCGTGACCATCCCCAGCGTCAGCGCTTATGACACCTACTATGTACACATGATCGACGTCATCTCCGAGGGCCTGACCTATGACAACAATGCTACGATCACCCTCAACAACGAGGACGTGACTTCTGCGTTCACTCCTGGGGTGACCAATTACGCCGATTACACTGGAGAGAAGCCTACCGGTTATGATGGCGGTAAGGTCCTGACCTGGAACATCGATGACATCATTGCTCTTGCTAAGGAGAAGGGTGTCGAAGCTCCCTTCACCATCAAGGTGAATTACACCGCTACGCTGAATGAGAACGCCAAGATCGGCTCTGCGGGCAACCCCAACACCTTCCGCTTTGACTACAAGCGCAACCCCAACGCTGAGGGCGACGGCCATACTCCTTGGGATACCAACCTCGTCTTCACCTTTGACTTTGCGACCAAGAAGGTCGACGGCAAGGGTGAGGACCTGGAAGGCGCCGAGTTCAAGCTGCTGAAGAAGCTGGCGACTGAGCCTGCCGACGCTGCCACGGCCTCCACGGGGGACGTGGAGAAGCTCGGAGATACGGGCATCAAGTATTACAATGATGGCACCAACTACTGGACCATTGTGGAGCTGACGGTCAGCGGCGATAAGAAGAACATCTTCTCCAGCGAAGGCCTTGACGACGGCGACTACATGCTGGTCGAGACCAAGACCCCCGCGGGTTACAACTCTATCGAGCCTCTGGAGTTCACCATCACTGCTGAGCATGAGACCGAATCCGAGAGTCCCAAGCTGACGAATCTGACTGGCGGCGGCAAGGATGTTGCGTATTTCACGTTCGAAGAAAGCGGCGATCCCAACGTTAGCGGCAAGGTCGTCAACGAAGAGGGCGTGACGCTGCCTGAGACCGGCGGCATCGGCACCACCATCTTCTACATCGCGGGCGCGGTCCTGGTGGCCGGCGCGGTGATCCTGCTGGTGACGAAGAAGCGCGTCAGCGGCATGGAGAAGTGACTCGCTTTCCCTCGTCGTCGCTCGCTTGGCTAGGTCGGGATTTGCCGCAAGCGGCAAAGCTCGATTAGCTCGCGATCCCTCCTCTCCCCACAAGGCAAGCGTGCCTTGTGGGGACCCCGAGGAAAACAGATGCGGCTTACGCCGCGATTTGAACCCTGGCGGGCGGAGTCGAAAGACTCCGCCCCAAGGGGGGAGAATGAGCTGCGGGGGAGATACAATTGATGGTTATCTGTCTCTCCCCCAGTCAGCGCCGCAGGCGCTGACAGCCCCCTCGTCAGAGGGGGCCATGAGAGGAACGGAGCGCACCTCCAGAGCCTCCCTCTGACGAGGGAGGTGGCTCGCCCGGCAGGGCGAGACGGAGGGAGAGATACACCGTGCCCGATGCTGACTTGTCTCTCCCCCAGTCTCGTCGGAATTCGCAAGCCAGGTCTCACTTCGCCGCAAGCGGCAAAGCTCGAGTGGCTCGCGATTCCTCCTCTCCCCACAAGGCAAGCGTGCCTTGCGGGGGCCCCAGATGGGGCGCTGACAGCCCCCTCGTCAGAGGGGGCCTATAGAGAGGAACCCCTTTACACAAGGGGGCCATAAAAGGAAACGGGACCATATAAGAAAAAGCCTTTGGAAAGTCGGCGGGCAAGGGCGCCGACGACAGCGGCAAGGAGAACCCTGTGTTATGCGCAGTAAGGTATCGACGATCATTTTAATACTGATCCTGCTCATAGGGCTGTCCTTGCTGTTGTATCCCACCGTGGCGGACTGGTGGAACAGCTTCCACGCCTCACGGGCCATCGCCGGATATTCGGAGAGCGTGGCAAACCTGGACGAGGCCGACTACGAACGGCTGATGGCGGAGGCGAGGGCCTATAACGCCGACCTGACCATGCAGAGCGGCAACCGGTTCGAGCCCGACGAGGAACAGCACGAGCGATATATGAATACACTGGACGTGACCGGCACCGGCATCATGGGCTATATCCAGATACCCAGCATCAACGTGTCGCTGCCGATCTATCACACCGTGGAGGATACGGTGCTGCAGATAGCGGCAGGCCATATCGAGGGCACCAGTCTTCCCATCGGCGGGCAGGGCACCCACAGCGTCCTGTCCGGACACAGAGGGCTCCCCTCCGCGCGACTGTTCACGGACCTGGATAAGCTGGTGGAGGGCGACGTGTTCATGATCCGGGTGCTGAACAGCACCATCACTTACCAGGTGGACCAGATCCGCATCGTGCTGCCGGAGGAGGTCCAGGAGCTGGATATCGATCCAAACGAGGATTACTGTACGCTGGTGACGTGTACCCCCTACGGGGTCAACTCGCACCGTATGCTGGTCCGGGGCACCCGGATCGAAAACCTCCCCGAGGAGATGGAGCTGCTCGTGGAGGCCGACGCAATCCAGATCGAACCCATGATCGTGGCGCCCATCATCGCCGCGCCCGTGCTGCTGCTGATGCTGGTGGGCGTGATGATCAAGGGGCGAAAGAGACGCTGAAAGGGAGAAAGCGGGGAGGATGTTTATGACCCGATGGATCAGGAGGATACTGACGGGGGCGGTGAGCGCGGCGCTCATCGCGGCCCTGGCCGCGCCCGCTGCGGCTCTCGGCGAGATCGAGCTTGACACGCCCGGCGGCGTGACGCTGAACGTCACGGAGTCGGAGCTGCGGGAGGATCTGGCGGAGACGGCGGCGGTGGTGTTCGTCTATAAGGTGGCCGACGTGGACGAGAGCGGCACGTTCACCCTGACGGACAGGTTCGCGGCCCTGGCGGACGACCCTCAGTGGAACGACGGACACCTGGGCGGCAATACGCGGCTGCAGGATCTGCAGGAATCGGCGCTGGCGCTGCTGCTGGCGGAGACGCCGGAAGCGCCCGCGGAGGCGGACGAGGAGAGCGAGGCGGCCCTGCCCGAGCCGGACGTGCAGGTCGAGACCGCGCTGACGGGCGGCGAGGTCCCGCTGGACAGCCTGGGGCTGTATCTGCTGGCCCCCCAGGGCGTGGAGACGGAGGAATGGTCGTATACGTTCAACCCGATCCTGCTGGCGGTGCCCTCGGCGGACCAGGAGAGCGGCGAGTGGATGTATGAGTGCGCGGTGAGCATGAAGGCCGAACGGGAGAGCCGCCTGACCGGCATCGTCATCCAGAAGACCCTGCAGAACTATAACGCCACCCTGGGCCCCACCACCTTCCTGTTCGAGGTCCGGGCAGAGAAGGACGGCGAGCTGGTCTATAGCAACGTGGCCGCGCTCACCATGAGCGGCCCCGGCACACAGAGCGTCACCGTGGAGGGTATCCCGGCGGGCGCGCACGTGACGGTGACGGAGGTCTATTCCGGCGCAAGCTATTCCCCCGTGGGCGGCCAGGTCAGCGTGGAGGTCGAGGACCTGCCCCTGCCGGAGGATGGCCAGGAGTATGCGCGCGTCCCGTTCACGAACGATTACAACAACAGGCGGGTGCCCGATAGCGCCGTGACGAATACCTTCGTCTATGACGGCACCGGCTGGCAGTGGCAGAGCAGCCAGGAGGCGGGACAATGAAGACCCTTCGCTTTGTGAAACAAGCGGCGGCGCCTCTGCTGGCGGCCGTCATGGTGCTGGGCGCCTGGGTGGGACCGTCCGCGTCCTACTTCACTACTTACGTGACCGCCGAGGGCGGATATACCCTGGAGCTGAGCCAGAGAAAGGTGCTCACCCACGAAGAGGTGGACGCCAATGTGAAGAATATCTCCGTGCAGAACGTGGGCGAGCAGGAGTGCTACGCGCGGGTCCGGGTGGTCGCAAGCGACCCGGTGGCCGTGACGTACTCCGGCTCCGGCTGGTCCGACGGCGGAGACGGTTACTGGTACTACGCGGGACCGCTCCAGCCCGGCGAACTCACCGGCGTGCTCGCGGCGGCGATCAATCTGCCTACCGAATCCCCCGAACGGCCTATCCCCGAGGGGACCGAGCTGAACGTGGTCGTGGTGAGCGAGTGCGCGCCGGTGCTGTATGACGACAGCGGCGCCGCGAAGGGCAACGGACCGGCCTATGAGGGCTGGGCCCTGACGGCAAAGGAGGCCTGACGATGAAGCATGCAAAAGGCGGGATCGTCACCATCGCCCTGTTCGCCGTGGCGGCTACGCTGCTTGTGTTCAGCGTGGTGGGCAGCTCCCAGGCGGCGCTGACCTACTTCTCCGAAACATACGGCGCGGAGGTGTCGATGCTCGACATCGGCGTCACCCTGGTGGAAAACGGCGAGGCCGTCAGCAGCCGGGATTATACCGGCAGCAACGACGCCTGGAATACCTCCCAGGGCGTGCTGGTGGGCAAAATGCTCAACGGCGCGGACGGCGAAAAGGAAGAATTGAAGCTGGGACATAAGTACAAAGAGGAGCTCGCCGTAACCAATACCGGCAAGATCGACGAGTATGTGCGCGTGAGCGTGTACCGGTACTGGGAGATGAAAAACGAGGCCACCGGCCGGTACGAAAAGGCACCGGAGCTGGACTCCAGCCTCATCGACCTGCACCTGACCAATACCAACGGCGCCTGGTCCGTGGACGAGAGCTCCACGACCGAGGAACGGACCGTGCTGTATTACAACAGCATCCTGCCCGTGGGCGCTACCACCCCCGCGTTCTCCGATACCCTGGAGATCAAGGACGAGGATATCGAGGCCGAGGTCACCCGGCGTACCGAAACCGATGAAAACGGCAATACCGTCATCATCACCGAATACGATTACGACAACGCGCGCTTCGTGCTCCGGGCCGATGTAGACGCCGTGCAGACCCATAACGCCACCGACGCCATGATCAGCGCGTGGGGCACCACAGGCTGAGTAAGGAGGGCAGGTCATGAGAAAGATCGCAAGCATCGCGATGGCGCTGGTCCTGCTCCTGGCGGCGGGGCTCCCCTGCGCCTACGCCGAGACCATGGAGGGCGGCGACTGGTACTGCCGCTTTACCCCCGACGAGGCCATGGACAGTAACTTCAATATGAGCGCTACCGGTATGGCCGACGTGCTCAGCGGACTGCAGCCCGGCGACAGCGCCGTGTTCCATATGCAGCTGGAAAATCTGCACGAGCAGTCCACCGACTGGTACATGACCAACGAGGTGCTGCAGAGCCTGGAGGCCAGCCAGACCGTCGCCGAGGGCGGCGCGTATACGTACGATCTGCGGTACGTGGGCCCCGACGGCGTGGAGGATGTGCTGTACTCCAGCGACAGCGTCGGCGGCGAGGGTAAGACCCTGGCCGACCGGGAGGGCCTGAATGAGGCCACCAGCGCCTTGGAGGACTTCTTCTACCTGGATACGCTGAAACATGGCGAGTCCGGCAATATCACCCTGATCGTGGCCCTGGAGGGCGAGACCCAGGGCAACGCTTATCAGGATACGCTGGCCCGCCTGCAGATGAATTTCGCGGTGGAGCTCAGCCGCGTCGAACCCGATACCCCCGACGCTACGCCTACCAATCCCGGCCCCTGGACCCCCGTCCGGACCGGCGATGAGTCGAACCTGCTGCTGTGGTCCGGCGTGATGCTGGTGTGCGGCCTGGGCGCTTTGGGTCTGGCGGTGTATTCGCTGCGCCGCAATCGGAAGCATAGGGAGGACAACAGGAATGAATAAGCATCTGAGACGGCTCGCGACCGCTCTGCTTGCGGTCCTGCTGCTCCTTCAGGCCGGGCCCGTCATGGCCCTGGCCGACAGCGGGACGTATCAGATCCGTATCTACGCGGGCAACGTAGGCGCTACCGTGAACGGCTCCAGCGTGATGGTGCTGAACGCCGCCTACGGCGAGTATATCTCCTTCGCCCCCGCATGGGTGCAGCTGCCCGAGGACAGCCCCTATTATGTCCGGGGCATCCGGAAGAGCGGTCTGGATAACAATACGGTCAGCAATAACGTCATTCACGTCACCGAGGACGCCGATTACGTGGTGGCCTACGGCATTCGCGGCGCTCTGGTGGCCTATACGGTCAGTTACGTGGACGTGGACGGTAACGCCCTGGCCCCCAGCCAGACCTATTACGGCAACGCGGGCGATAAACCGGTGGTGGCGTACCTGTACGTGGACGGTTACCAGCCCCAGGCGTATAACCTGACGCGGACCCTGACCGATAATGAGGCGGGCAACGTGTTCGCGTTCGTGTACACCCCCATCGCCACGCCGACACCGGCCCCCACGGCTACGCCGGGACCGACGATCACCCCCGCGCCGTCGTTCACGCCCGCGCCGGGCGCTACGGCGGAGCCCGGTCCGGAGCCTGAGCCCGGTACCGAGGCGGAGCCCACCCCTGTGGCGGGGACTGTGCCCGAGACGGAGCCTACGCCTGTGACTGGGAACGAGCCTGAACAGGCGCCTGAGACGGAGCCTGAGCAGGAGCCCGAACAGGCCCCCGAGACCGAACCCGAGCAGGAGCCGGAACAGGCCCCTGAGACCGAACCTGAGCAGGAGCCGGAACAGGCCCCCGAAACCGAACCCGAACAGGAGCAGGTCCAGTCGACCAATGAGCCCCAGCAGCTGATCGACTTGGATGAGGGCGAGGCGCCTTTGGGCCAGGCCCCTGAGCTCGAGAAGGAAAAGACCGACCTGCAGAAGGACCGCGAGCAGAAGCAGACGAAGTTTTATGTGTCGGCCGGGCTGCTGGCAGCGGCGCTTATCGCCATCGTGGCGACGGCTGTCGTACTGCTGAAAAAGCGCGGGATGAAACAGTGAGAAAGTTTTTTGCAGTGGTCAGCAGCGCGCTTGGCGCGCTGCTGATTGCGGCTGTGATACTGATATGTCTGCCGCTGACTGTACCAAGGCTGATGGGGTATGACGTATACACCATCACCAGCGGGAGCATGGAGCCGAAGATCCCGACGGGAAGTCTGGTCTATGTCAAGGCGGCAGAGCCGCAGGATGTGGCGCCGGAGGATGTGATCGTCTTTCTGGGCGGTCAGGACGGCGGCACGGTCATCACCCACCGGGTGGTGGAAAATCAGGAAAAGGACAGGGCCTTCATCACCAAGGGCGACGCCAATGAGGCCAACGACGTCACCCCCGTGCCCTATGAGCGTCTGCTGGGCCGGGTGGAGCGGTCGGTGCCGGTGCTGGGATATTTCCTCCCGGCGGTGTCCACGCTTCAAGGCAAGCTGTCCCTGCTGGGGGTCCTTGCCGCGGCGGTGGCGCTCCGGCTGCTTGGCGGCTGGCTGAAACGGGCCGACGAGGAATAACGCGGCGTCGATCAGATACGCGCCATCAGGGCAGGGCGTAAGACAGTTTGATAGCGGGTTTTGAAATGGCATGACTTTCGGGTCATGCCATTTTCCTGCGCGGTCCACAGACGGTGATGCAGCCGCGACGCCGCGAAAGATGCGGGTGCTTTGACCGGTCCGGCGGCTGTTCAAAAAGGGAAGGCAGACGCATG
The DNA here is from genome assembly GCA_947629245.1 of uncultured Oscillospiraceae bacterium. Lineage (GTDB taxonomy): Bacteria > Bacillota > Clostridia > Oscillospirales > Oscillospiraceae > CAJOIG01. The sequence goes on from CANRDC010000003.1 coordinate 26,324, forward strand.
GACATGATCCCGCGTCTGCCTTGCCCGCAGTTGTTTTTGTCAGAGGGAAGCGGCCTCCGTGCCCCAGACCTCGATCTGGGTCAGAGCGGGGAAGGGGCTGGGGTCGTCCGCCTTTATAAGGTTGCACAGCGTGAGCTCCGTGACGCTGCGGGGCGCGATGGGAAACCGTTGGGGAACGGCGGCCTTTTTCAGGGACAGGACCTCCTCGCTGCCGTCGTCGAAACGGACCGTGGCCTGGGTCCACCAGCTGTCGTGGGGGAAGTCGGCCCGGAGGGTCAGCCGCAGCTCGTCCACCGTCACCGGACGGCCAAAATACAGCGTCAGCGCGGCCTCAGGGTCCCGGTTGATGCCCCAGCTCTGGTAGGGCCAGACGCCGTGGGCGTCGTTTTCATATACCCCGTCGACGGCGTTGCGGGCGGCGAACACCGCCTCGCCACGGGTCTCCACATTGGCGGCGGCGTGGGGATAAAAGCCGGTGTCTCCATGGGCGTCGTAGGGATTGAAGGCCAGGTTCCGCCGGGCGGCGATCTCTTCGCCGCTGGCCAGGCGGGCCCGGACGACGTGACAGTTTCCGGCAAAGCTCTTGGGATCGTAGACCGCAGCCTGCTCTCCGAAGGGGATGGCGAAGTTGATCTCCCGCTTGCGCACATACACCAGCGCCGGGGGCATGGTGTCCTCGAACTGGACGACGCAGTACTGGCCCGGCTGGCCGATCTCCAGCGCCACCCGGTCTCCGGGCGCGTAGGCGTTGGCGTATACGAGACTGACCTGCTCCGCCGCCGGGGCGGTCAGCAGCACGCGGCCTGCGGCGTCCAGGATCTTCAGCTTGATGGGTTCCTGCGGCATGGGATGCACCTCCTGTGTATTTCCTCTTTGCGTGCTCAGCGCACGTCTATCCGCACCGCGCCGGTGAAATATACGCGGGTCCTGTACAGCGTCTCCGGCCAGGTGGCACGCAGCCGCTCGTCCCGAATGGGGACGGCTTCCCAAATGATGCGCGACCCGCCGGTCACGGCGGCCTGACCCAGGGTTCCGAACCGGATCGTATTTCCCTCAATGGCTGGCTTTTCCGCGCTCATGAGGCTCAGCGCCACGACACCCGGAAAGTCCGTCTCATCCATGAGCCGCAGTCCGGAGGGCTCCAGCCTCACCCGGCGGCGGTAATATCCAAGGCCCGGCACGGCGCCCTGAGGGCCGTAGGCGGCGGCGATATCCATCGACATGCCGCCAAGGTCCGGGTCCACCTGTACCCGCTCCGCACGGGCCGCCTGGCCGGGAAGCTGCTGCCACGCCCCGCCGTCTGGAGCGAATTCCGGCAGGTTGTGCCAGCTGGACTGCATGGTCCAGATCTCATAGCGGCGGTCGCTGAAGGTCTTGGCGGTGTAGCTCTCCACGCCCACGTCGATGAGCAGAGGCAGGCCATCCTTGTAGAGGATCACGCTGCCGGTGTCGTTGTGGTTGTGGCTGTCCGCGTTGCACCCGGCCTTGGCCCCCAGGGCGTACGCGCCCCGCCGGACGGACAGCACCCCCACGCTGGGATACCATATGTCCGGCGCGGCGGGAACGGACAGACCCTTGCGCCTGTCCGCCTCGGCCAGCATCTCCGCCTGGGCGAAGGCTGTCTGGACCCGCTCGTAGAGGCTGATGCCCCCGGCGTTGTCGGCGGGGTTCCGTCCCGCGTCCTCCCCCCGGACAGACGCGGCCATATCCAGCGCCGCCAGGGCCCGCAGCGGCTCGCTGCCCACCCGCTTGGCGAACAGATACTCCCGAGCGCCCCGCCGTCCCGCCAGGGGACTGCAGTCGGCAAAATTCAGATACCAGGGCCCGGCCACATGCATATGTACGATATACTCCGCCATATTGCGCAGCTTCGGCTCCTGCCAGACCGGCTCCAGCGCTCCCGGCACGATCCGGCACAGCAGCTCCAGCGCGTTATAGAGCGTCAGCGCCGCGTGGCCGTAATACTGGGCGCCCTCGTCGCAGCAGCCGTCGGGCCCGTACTCGGCCAGAAAGCTGTCCAGCCCGGCGGCGGCCTTCTCCACGTAGGGCCCGAGGGCACGCCCCGGCAGCAGCGCCGCCGCAGCCAGCAGCACGTTTTGGGTGCACCAGCTCGTCCAGTTGCAGACGGGCCGGTCCTTCGGATCGTCCGTATCGGCCATCCACCAGAAGTGCTCACGCAGATAGGGCCGCAGCACCCGCCGCCGCACCTGCGCGCGCAGCCGCCGGGAAAGGCCCGGCGCGTAAGCGTCCAGCCGCCTGCCCAGCAGCGTGTGCGTCAGCGCCAGCAGCGCCCCGGTCTCCGCGGCAAACAGGTCGATCACCGGCGAGGAGCAGTCCGGCAGGGGCAGCGCGGGCGTGTCCCGCACATAGACGTTGTGGGCGGGCAGCTGCCAGGCGCTCTCCTCGCAGATGGCCCAGACATAGTCCGCAATGGCGGGCAGATACCGCCCGCTGTCGGCGGCGCACTCGGCCATGACCAGCGTGCACAGCGTGCTCCGGCGGGCAAAGTAGGGCGTCTCGTAAGCCGTGCGGTCGCCACGCTCGGTATAGGCCAGCCACAGGCTCAGCGGCAGCGCGGGCGGCGTTCCGGCGGAGCGCAAAGCCTCGTCCCCGGCCGCGATCAGCCGCTCCGCCCCCGGCAGGGTCCTCCACGCGGCTCCGCCGACCGGGGGCGCCAGCTTTGGCTTTCGGGGCGAAACGGCGCTTTTCGCCAGCAGTTCACGCAGCATCTTCTCAGCTCCTCAGCTTTTTCATATACTCCCGGGGACTAACGCCCTCGATCTTCTTGAATACCTTGCTGAAATAAAACGCGCTCTCAAAGCCGACCCGCTCGCTGATCTCGTAGACCTTCAGATCGGTGGTGGCCATCAGGTGCTTGGCGGTGTCGACGCGGGCCCTGGAGACGAACTCCACGAAGCTGCTGCCGTTTTGCGAGAACAGCTGGCTGAGGTAGTTGGGGCTGAAATTAAAGACCGAGGCCACGTCGTTGAGAGACAGCCGCTTGTCCAGGTTCCGGCGGATATACTCCTGGGCCTGGGCCACCAGTCTGGTCCTGGGATCGGGCGAGACGGCGGGCGAGTCGGGACAGAAACAGACCGTCTGTCCCGCCCCCAGCAGCGGCAGCGCGTCAAAGGCCGTCTGCTGGCTCCGGCCCGCCTGGAGGATATCCGTCACCGGCGGGCCCACCACCCAGTACAGCGGCGTGCTGAAGTATTTGTACAGGATCTCGCCCGTCTTTTCCAGCACCGGCGTCAGCCGCGCCTCCAGCTCCTGCCGGTCCTCCAGGGGGATGAGCACGGAGAAGTGGCGCAGATCCATCCCTGTCACCCAGCAGGGCAGATACCGGGGCATCGTCTTAGCGGCCATGCCGGTCACGCCCGCGCTCAGGCCGGACAGCCGGTCCGTATCTTCATCGCCGCATTGCAGCTCCGCCAGCGCCACCGTATAATACGGCGCGTCAAACCGCAGGGACAGTTCCTCCGCCGCCCGGTCAAAGGCGCTCCGCTCCGTGAAAAGGCCGCCGTACAGCTGCAGGAACATCCGTTCCCGGTACATCTCCATGCTCCCGGTGGGCGGCGCCGCTGGCGCCCGCAGGACCATCTCCTTCTCCACCAGTTTTTTGGCCCGCTCCATCGCGGCGGTCAGGCTCTGGGCCGTCAGGTCCATCTTGTTCAGATACTCCACCGCCCCGAAGCGGATGCTGCGCTTTACATAGTCGATCTGCTCGTAGCTGGTCAGAACGATGAACACGGGAAGAGCCGGGTCCTGCTTCCGGCAGGCCTCCGCCAGCTCCAGCCCGTCCATCAGCGGCATCATGATGTCCGTGATCACGATGTCCGGATGGAGCGATCCGATATCCCGCAGCGCGTCCGCGCCGTTTCCGGCCGTGCCTACGATCTCAAAGCCCAGGGACGCCCAGTCCAGTATCCCCTGCATGCCGATCAGCACCAGGGGCTCGTCATCCGCAAGATACACCCGGATCATTCTCCCGCCTCCTCTTTCCGGCAGGGCAGCCGCACCGTGACGGTGGCGCCCGCGCCGGGTGCGCTGTCGATGGACAGCCCGTAAGCCTCCCCGAAGATATACTGCAGCCTCCGGTGTACGTTCCACAGCCCCACATGGCGGAACTTGGCGGCGGCCTCCTCCGGCGTCGGCTCGGACAGGGCCCTGGCCGCCTGCTCCGCCGTCATGCCCACGCCGTCGTCATGCAGCCGCAGCAGCACGTCCCCGCTCTCCGGGTCCCGGGTCACCGTCAGCCGGATCTCCCCGGCGCGGCCCTTGGGCTCGATGCCGTGGAAGATGGCGTTCTCCACCAGGGGCTGGAGCGTGAAGCGGGGGATAAGACACACCCGCGCCAGGGACTCGTCCTCAATGTAGTCCACGTCCAGCGTGATCGTTCCGCCGTAGCGGTACTGCTCGATGGTGAAATAGTCGTTGAGCAGCGCGAACTCCTCATACAGCGGCACCAGCCGCTCGTTGCCCTTGGAAACGCTCTTCAAAAGCCGGGACAGGGCCGTGACCATCTCCTCGATGCCCGGCGCGTGCTGGATGGCGGCCATCCACTTGATGCTGTTGAGGGCGTTGTAGATGAAGTGGGGGTTGATCTGGTTTTGCAGCATACGGTACTCCATATCCTGCTTCTGCTTTTCGTCCTCGATGCGCTTGTCCATCAGCGCCGTGATGCTCCGGGATACGTGGTTCAGGCCCCGGCCTATGTCCCCCAGCTCGTTGTTCCACTCCAGAGCGGGGTCGACGGTGAAATCCCCGGCGCTGATGCGCTCGATCCGGCGGCGCAGCGCCACCACCGGCTCCGCCACCTGCTTATGCAGCATCAGCGCCAGCGCCACGCCCAGCGCGAAGATGACCAGCAGACTGGCCGCCGCCGGTTGCAGCAGGGAGACGGTCGCGCTCGCCTCCAGCGCCTGGGGCAGGGTCTCCGCCAGGTACAGCCCGTGCGCGCCCAGCGGATAGGTTATGACGAACAGGGACTGACCGTCCCGCTCCGTCCGGAACAGCCCCGTGTCGGGGGAGAGCGGCTCGCCGGAGCGCATGACGTATTCCTCCAGCTCCGGCATGGGCCCGGCCTCCGTCAGCGTCCCGCCCTCCACCGCGTAGAGGGCCCCGCCCATCATCCAGTACAGCCGCCCGCCCTCGGCCAGGGTGATGTTCCGCAGCGGGTCGGTGATCAGGGCCGGGGACACGCCGATGTAGACCCGTCCCGTGCGGCCGCCGGTGTTGGACAGCGTCAGGGCCACGGGGACGCTGCCCGCCGCCCGGCTGGCCAGCACCAGCGGATCGGGCACGATACGACCCCAGGGCGCCTCGTCCTCCCCGAAGCCGGGCAGAGCGTCCCGCACGCCGGGGTCGCTCAGAGAGACGGAGACCTGGCTGCTGTAGGTGCCGAAGCTCATATAGCTGCCTCCGGCGCTGAACAGGATGAAGTGCTGCAGATAGGGCGCGGCGCGCATGGAGCTGTATTTGCCCGAGAGCGTGATATATACGTTCTGACTTTTGGACTGGGCGCCGCCCGCCAAAAGCCAGGTGCGGATGGAGGGATCGGCGGAGCACCAGGCGGCAAGAGCGTCCACCTCGTCGATCCCGCCGCGGACGGCGGAGGCCGCGGTCTGCAGGGCGTACTCCGCCGAGCGGAAGGCCGTGCTCTCCAGCCGCGCCTTCACCACGTTCGCGCCGCTGACGGCAATGACCAGCCCGGCCAGCAGCGTGAACGCCAGCGCCAGCATGATGACGCGCCGCTGGATGCTCCCCCGGGGGGGTTTTTGCGTTTCGCTCACCGCGCCTCCTCCTCTCTGCCTCAGCCGTACTATTAAAATATCGTATCGTATTTTCTCCGGTGCTGTCAAGAAGAAATTGCACAATACGCACAAATCGACGCGCCGGATGTTCCTGCTTTTTTGGTAAAAAGATAAATCTTACATCTTTTGAGAGAAATTTTGCATCTTTTTACGGAATGTTTTTAAAAACCGGAAAAATTGTATGGTTTTCTTGAAAATTGCCATGCCTTTTTTGTGCGATCATCCATTAAAATCAATACAGACGAGGTCGGCTGGCGCCGAACGACCCGCGTTCCGCTCCGCCGACAAAATACAAATTTGAATGGAGGATCAACACGATGCGCAAACTTCTTGCTCTTGTCCTGGCCCTGATGATGGTCTTCACCCTGGGCATCCCCGCGATGGCCGACGGCGAAGAGACCCTGACCTGGGCTCTGTGGGACCTGGAGTCCACCGCTTACTGGCAGGCTCTGGCCGACGGCTACATGGAAAGCCATGAGGGCGTCAAGATCGAGATGGTCGACCTTGGCTCCACCGACTACATGACCAGCCTGGCCACCCAGCTGGCCGGCGGCAACGGCGAGCTGGACGTGCTGTCCATCAAGGACATCCCCGGCTATGCCAACCTGATCAACCTGGAAGTGCTCGAGCCCATGAACGAGCACCTGACCACCCCGGCCGAGAGCTTCGGCGGCGTGCTGGAGCAGCTGACCGCTGAGGACGGCAACTTCTACGCCGTGCCCTTCCGCTCCGACTTCTGGGTCGTGTTCTACAACAAGGACCTGTTCGACGCTGCCGGTGTGGACTATCCCACCAACGACATGACCATGGAGGACTTCGACGCCCTGGCCCGCAAGATGACCTCCGGCGAAGGCGCCGAGAAGGTCTACGGCAACCACTATCACACCTGGCGTTCCGACGTGACCCTGTTCGGCATCCTGGACGGCGAGCACTCCATCATCGACGGGACCTATGACTTCCTCAAGCCCTATTACGAGATGGTCCTGGCCGAGCAGGAGGACGGCATCGTGATGGATTACGGCGAGGCCAAGACCAGCGGCGCGCACTACAGCGGCGTGTTCGAGAACGGCCAGGCCGCCATGTGCAACATGGGCAGCTGGTTCCTGGCTACCCTGCAGACCTACAATGCCGAGGCCGAGGCCAACGGCGTTGAGCCCGTCAACTTCGGCATGGTCAAGTATCCCCATCCCGAAGGGGTCGAGGCCGGTACCACCCTGGGCACCGTGACCAGCCTGGCTGTCAACGTGAACTCCGAGAAGAAGGACCTTGCCATCGACTTCGTCGACTGGTGCGCCTCCGCCGACGCGGCCGCCATCCTGGCCGACACGGGCACCTTCCCCGCCGTCAGCTCCCCCGACGTGAACAAGATCATCGCCGCTACCGAGGGCTTCCCCGACGACGAGGCCTCCGTGGAGGCTCTGAACACCGTCGCCGTGTATCTGGAGATGCCTCTGACCGACAAGGCCAGCGAGATCGAGACCGTCCTCAACACCGAGCATGACGCCATCATGACCGGCGCCGAGACCATCGACGAGGGCATTGCCAACATGAACGAGCAGGTGGGCGATATCCTGGCCGGTTGATCCGGTCCGGATGACCCCGACAGTTTCCAATACGGCGGGGCGGGCTGAACGCCCGCCCCGCTTCCTTTATTCCTGAAAATCGCGTCGGGAGGGCGTCTATGTCAAGTAATACTGCTGTCGCCGCGAGACCGGCGACCAAGCGCAAAAGCAAGAGCAAAAAGGCTCTGCGCAGCAATCTTGTGGCCTACAGCTTCATCGCGCCCAACTTCATCGGCTTTTGCGTGATCACCCTGGTGCCGATGGTGTTCGCCATCGCGCTGGCCTTCTGCAGCTGGGACGGTGTACACGACATCGAGTTCATCGGCCTGCAGAACTTCAAGGACCTGCTGGGCGACAAGACCTTCAAAAAGGCCTTCGTCAACACCATCGTCTATTCCGTCGGCACGGTCCCGCTCACGCTGGTATGCAGCCTGGGCCTGGCGATCCTGCTGAACCAGAACGTGAAGCTCCGCAACTTTTTCCGCACCGTGTCCTTCTTCCCGTACGTGGCCTCGCTGGTGGCGGTGGCGGCGGTGTGGAACATGATCTTCAGCCCGTCCATGGGCCCGGTCAACATGATCCTGTCCCGTCTGGGCGTGGAGAATCTGCCCCGCTGGGCCGCCGGTAAGGACACGGCCATGATCACCGTCATCATGTTCAGCGTCTGGAAGAACATGGGCTATTACATGGTCATCTACCTGGCCGGTCTGCAGGGCATCAACCCGGACCTGAAGGAGGCCGCCGGTCTGGACGGCGCCAACCGCTGGCAGGTGTTCCGGCATGTGACGCTGCCCCAGCTTCGCCCCACCACCTTCTTCGTGGTCATCATGCTGACCATCTCCTCCTTCAAGGTGTATGACCAGATGTTCATGATCACCCAGGGCGGCCCCGGCAACGCCACCATCACGCTGGTGTACGACATCTACAACGTGGCCTTCGTGAACACGCCCAAGTACGGCTACGCCAGCGCCATTTCCATGGTCCTGTTCATACTGGTGCTGATCATCACGATCATCCAGTTCAAGGGCGCTTCCAACAACGACTGAGGAGGGGGACGTCAAGATGGCTACAAACGCAGTAACGCTGAAAACCAGCTCCGTCCGGCGCAACACCATCATCGCGCGGACGCTGATCTATCTCATGCTCATCCTCATCGCGGCCCTGATGCTGGTCCCCTTTGTGTGGATGATCTCGGCGTCGTTCAAGATGAACAAGGACGTTTTCACCTTCCCCATCGAGTGGATCCCCTCCAACCCCAGGCCCCAGAACTACGTGGACATCTGGACCAAGATCCCGCTTTTGACCTTCATCAAAAACACCGCCTTTCTGACGGTGGTGGTCACGCTTTTGCAGGTGCTCACCTCCAGCTTCGCGGCCTATGCCTTCGCCAAGCTCCAGTTCAAGGGTAAGAACATCCTGTTTTTGGGCTACATCGCCACCATCGCCGTGCCCTGGCAGGCGTACATGGTGCCCCAGTTCATGATGATGCGCTCCTGGCATTTGAACAACACCCACCTGGCCATCATCCTGCTGCAGGCGTTCTCGGCCTTCGGCGTGTTCCTGATGAAGCAGTTTTATGAGGGCGTGCCCACGGAGTTGTGCGAGGCGGCCCGCATCGACGGGCTGTCGGAATACGGCATCTACGCCAAGATCATGCTGCCGCTGTCGCTGCCCGCCGTGTCGACGCTGATCATCTTCACCTTCGTCAACACCTGGAACGACTTCCTTGGGCCCCTGATCTACCTGACCAAGAACGAGCTGAAGACCATTCAGATCGGCCTGCGGATGTTTATAAGTCAGTACTCGGCGGAGTACGGCCTCATCATGGCCGCGTCGGTGATCGCGCTGATACCGGTGCTGATCGTGTTTTTGTCCCTGCAAAAGTATTTCGTACAGGGTATTGCGTCCACGGGCCTGAAGGGCTAAGATATATCCATAACCCGGCGGGGGCACGCGGCGGTGTTCAAAGCTGCCCCATGTCCCCGCCGCTTTTTTATGAGGTATCGCCATGAAAAGCTTTGACATTTCGCCGCTGACCTGTTCCCAGGCCCTGGCGGCGCTTGACACGGCGGTGGAGCTGGTGCGGCGAAACCTGCCGCTGTTCACCGACCGGTGCCAGAACCATTCCAGCGTGAATGACGTCTATCCGCCCTGCGACAACGTCCAGTGGACATGCGGGTTCTGGCCGGGGGAGATATGGCTTGCCTATGAGCGCACCGGCGACGAGGCGTTCAAGGCCGCCGCGCTGAAGCTGGTGGACAGCTTCCTGTACCGCATCGAGCACAAGATCGAGGTGGACCACCACGACATGGGCTTTTTGTACAGTCTCAGCTGCGTGTCCGCCTGGAAGCTGACCGGCAGCGAGAAGGCCCGGCGGGCCGCGCTGCTGGCGGCGGACCAGCTTTGCGGCCGCTTTCAGGAAAAGGGCGGCTTTTTCCAGGCCTGGGGCCCCCTGGGCGCCGCCGACAATTACCGGTATATCATCGACTGCCTGTTGAACGTGCCGCTTTTGTACTGGGCCAGCGAGACCAGCGGCGACGGCCATTACGCCGCCCTGGCCCACCGGCATGTGGCCACCTGCCTTGCCAACTCCATCCGGCCCGACGGCAGCACCTACCACACCTTCTTCATGGACCCGGTCACCGGCGGCCCGGTCCGGGGCGCCACCTGCCAGGGGTATAAGGACGACAGCTGCTGGGCCCGGGGCCAGGCGTGGGGCGTATACGGCACGGCCCTGAGCTATACCTACACCCGCCGACCGGAGTATCTGGACGCCTTCCGCCGGGTGCTGGCCTATTACCTGGAGCGGCTGCCGGAGAACATGATCCCCTACTGGGACATGACCTTCACCACCGGCGACGCGGAGCCCTGGGACTCCTCCTCGGCGTCCATCGTAGCCTGCGGCCTGCTGGAGGCGGCCAAGTACGTGCCCGCCGAAGAGAGCGAACGGTATAAGACCCTGGTGGGACAGATGCTCGCCAGCGTGTGGTCGCTGTGCGCGGTCAAGGAGGGCCCCGTCGGCGTGGGCCTGGTCCGCCACGGGACCTACAGCAAAAAGAGCCCCTACAACACCTGCACCCAGGAGGGCGTGGACGAGTGCGTCAGCTGGGGGGACTACTTCTACATGGAGGCCCTGACCCGACTGACGCGGGACTGGACGCCGTACTGGTGATGGGAGAGCGAAGCATGGACCTGCAAAGCAAACGGGACTTTACCGCCCTGATGCGCACGCTTTTGGACCCGCTGACGCCGCTGTACTCTCCGGGCGGGGCCCGGCTGCGCCTGGGCGAGACGGGCGTGACCTACGACAGGCCCGCCATAGAGCTGGAGGGCTTTTCCCGGCCCCTGTGGGCCCTGGCCCCCTTCTGGATGGGAGGCGGGCGCTGGCCGGAGATGGAGGCCATTTATCAAAAGGGTCTTGCCGCCGGGACCGACCCCGACGGCCCGGAATACTGGGGCGACACGAAGGACTACGACCAGCGCTTTGTGGAGATGGCCGCCATCGCCTGCGCCATTCTGGAGGTGCCGGAGGTCGTCTGGGAGCCGCTGGACGGAGCGGCCCAAAAGCATCTGGCCCGGTGGCTGTACAGCGTCAACGAGCGCTTTGTGCCCCGCTGCAACTGGCTGTTTTTCCGGGTGCTGGTGAACCTGGCCCTGGAGAGCGTGGGGATGCCCTTCGACGAAGCGGCTATGGAGCGGGACCTGGCGGAGATGGACGGCTGGTACGTGTCCGACGGCTGGTATACCGACGGCCCGGCGGATGTGAAGCCCCAGAAGGACTATTACATCCCCTGGGCGCTGCAATACTACGGCGTTTTGTACAGCGTATTCGCCGCTGAGCGGGACCCGGACCGGGCCGCCGTCTACCGGAAGCGGGCCATGGAATTTGGCCGGAGCTTCGCCCGCTGGTTCGACGAAAACGGCGCCGCTCTGCCCTATGGCCGGAGCCTTACCTACCGGTTCGGCCAGTGCGCGTTCTACTCCGCCTGTGTCTGGGCGGGACTGGAGCCGCTGGAGCTTCCCGTGATGAAGGGCATCATCGTGCGCAATCTCCAATGGTGGCTGGATAAGCCCATCCTGGACCGGGACGGCGTGCTGACCATCGGCTACTGCTATCCGAACCTTTACATGTCCGAGCGGTACAACGCCCCCGGCAGCCCCTACTGGGGCATGAAGAGCTTCCTGCTCCTGGCCCTGCCGGAGGACCACCCCTTCTGGACCGTCCGGGCCGCGCCTCTGCCGGAGGACATCGCCGCCCCCGGCGTATATCCCCAGCACGCCACGGGGCTTTTGCTCCAGCGGCTGCCGGACGGCCAGCTCAACGCCTACGCCCCCGGAGCGGTGGAGCGGTCCGAGCACGGCCAGTTCGCGGAAAAATACGCCAAGTTCTGCTATAACACCCGCTTCGGCTTTTCCGCCAGCCGCAGCTATGCGCAGTTGGAACAGGCCGCGCCGGACAGCATGCTGGCCTTTGCGCTGCCGGGCGAGGACGGGGGCTGGACCTTCGTGCGCCGCCACAGCGTGATCTTCGACCTGCAGGAGAACTATCTGTTTTCCTCCTGGCGGCCCATGCCCGGCGTGTCCGTCTCCACGTATCTGATCCCATGCGAGGGCGGGCATATCCGCCGCCACACGGTGGAGAGCGAGATCGCCTGCACCGCCTATGACTGCGGCTTTGCCGTGCCCAGGTTCGCCGCGGGCTTTGCCCAGCGGGCGGAGGGCTTTGAGGCCGAGGCCCATAACGACCGGGCCGCCTGCCAGGTCCGGGTCTGGAGCGGCAACGGCGAGGGCGTTATCGTCGACGCCTGGCCCAATACCAATCTCTACAGCCCCAACACCGTCATCCCGGCGGCCAAATATGATATCCGGCCCGGCACCACGTACCTGGAGACCATCGTCACCTCCCAGGTCCGGTGACGGACCGCGCGTGAACGGAAGGAGGCGGCGTGATGACGGATAACGGCCCGCTGGCGCGGGCGAAAAACTGGTGGGCCTACCACTGGAAGCCGGTGCTGCTGGCGCTGGTCCTGGCGGCGGTGGGGGCCGTATGCGCCGCGCAGCTCTTTTCCCGCCGGGAGCCGGACCTTCGCGTCGGCTGCGTGGTCACGCAGGCGCTGCCCGATCAGACCGCCTCGGCTCTGACCCAGGCGCTGGAGAGCTTCTGCGCCGACCGGGACGGGGACGGGCAGGTGACCGTGGAGCTGGAGCAGTTCACCGTGGACCTTCGGGAGGGGGCCGCCCCCGCGGACATGAACGGGCAGATGGCGGGCGTGACCCTCATGACCGGCAGCATCTACGAGTCCGGCGGGGCGAACCTCTTCCTCCTGCAGGACCCGGAGGGCTTCCAGCGCCGGACCGGCTCTCTGCGGTATCTGGACGGCACGGTCCCGGCGGCGGAAAACGCCTACGACGCGGAAAACTGGCGGGAGATGGTGTACGCCTGGGGGGACTGTCCCGTACTGGCCGGGCTGGACCTGGGCCCGGACGGGCGGGCGCTGACGGCGGAGCTGTACATCGGCCGGTGCGCGCCGTCGGACCGGGCCGATCCGGACTACGCGGCCGCCATAAACGCTCTCTGGGAGGCGCTCACCGAGGGCGCATCCGCCGGAAAATGAGCGCAAAAACGCCCCCTGCGTTCGGGCAAGGGGCGGGATCGTGTTATGTTATGAAGCTCAGCCGTCCTGACCGTCGGAAGGCCCGTCGCCGGACCATTCCGCCGCCTGCCGCTCGTGCAGGGCGCGGATGGCGTTTTCCAGATCGAAGGCCTTGTCCAGCCGCGTATAGATCGTCATCAGCGCGCCGGACAGGGGCAGCCACAGGTTCGTGACGAACACCACCAGCATACTGACCGGCGAGAAGGCCAAGACCAGCCCCAGATACGCAAGGCATATCAGCGCCGCGCCCAGGGTGTGCAGCGGATGGGACAGTGTCAGCAGCAGGGCGTTTTTCGCCGTCTGGCGAAAGGGCTGGCCGAACAGCGGGATCTGCGCCCACACCCACAGGAAAAAGCCCGTGCTCAGCACCATCCCCGCCAGCAGCAGTACCAGCAGCGGCACGCCGGTCTTGCCGGGCGCCAGGTGGCGGAGGATGAAAAACTGCGCGCCGTACACCAGCGCGCACAGCGCCCCCGGCAGCAGGCTCTGGCGGCCGTTTTTCCGCAGCGCGTCCCGCCAGTTGTACGACCACATCAGCGGCTCGTCCCGCAGGCTCCGCAGCAGCATATCCATGAGCGCGCTCCAAAACGGTCCTGCCAGCATCCCGCCCAGAACGCACGCGGCGGCCAGCGCCAGCAGCAGATGGCTGGAGATGGCAAAGTACAGGCCCAGAAAATAGGGGACCATGGCGAGCAGCGCTATGAGCCCGCTGATCCAAAACGCCCCAAAGTCCCGTCCCGACACCTCCGCCCAGCGGGCAAAGCCCTGCTTCCGGGGCTCGTTCGGGTCGACGCCGGGACCGGGCCGGTCAAATCTCATAAAGGGGAACAACGCCGCCGTCACCTCCGTTCCTGGTCGTGGATGGCATCAGTATACACCATATCCGCCCCGCCCGCAATCCCCAGACGGCGCGGAGCCGGAATGAAAGGGGGGACCATCTATGCCAAAATACCATCTTGCCATTGACATCGGCGCGTCCTCCGGCCGACACATCGTGGGCTGGCGGGAGGACGGCGAACTCAAGACAAAAGAGGTCCACCGTTTCCCCAACGGGCCAAAGGAGCGGGACGGACATCTGACCTGGGATGTCGCCGCCCTGCTGGCGGAGGCCCAGGCAGGCATTGAAAAGGCCCGTGCGCAATTTGGCTCCATCGAGAGCCTGGCCATCGACACCTGGGGCGTGGACTATGTGCTGCTCCGGGGCAACGAGGAAGTGCCGCCCTGCTATGCCTACCGTGATGGCCGCACGGAGGCGGCGATCCCGCTGGTGCATGAAATCGTGCCCTTTTCGGAACTCTACCGCCGGACGGGCTGCCAGTTCCAGCCCTTCAACACCCTCTATCAGCTCTATGCGGATAAGCTGGCCGGGCGGCTGGAGGGCGTCACGGACATGCTGATGCTGCCGGAGTATCTACTCTGGAAGCTCTGCGGCGTCAAGGCCCGGGAGTACACCAACGCCACAACCACCGGCATGGTCAGTGCCCAGACCGGGGAGTTTGATTTGGACATCGCGGACCGGCTGGGCCTGCCACGGGCGCTGTTTCCCAAGCTCCAGCAGCCGGGAGCGGTCGTCGGGGAGTATGAGGGAATAAAATGCGTCCTCTGCGCCACCCACGACACCGGCTCGGCGGTGGAGGGCATCCCCATGGAAGGGAACGAGCCCTATATCTCCTCCGGCACTTGGTCCCTGCTGGGGGTGAAGACCCCAAAGCCCATCACGGACGAGGCCAGCCGGGAGGCCAACTGGTCCAACGAAGGCGGCGTGGGCTATGACCGCTACCAAAAGAACATTATGGGCATGTGGCTGGTAAACCAGCTGCAAAAGGAGCTCTGCCCGGACACGCCCTTCCCGGAGATCGTGAAGATGGCGGAGGAGAGCGCATGCGATCAAACGGTGGACGCCAACGGGCCCGCGTTCCTGGCCCCGGAGAGCATGAAGGCGGCCTTTGACGAGGCCGCGGGCGGGACCCTCCAGACGCCCGGCGACTACTTCCGCTGCGCCTATGAGAGCCTGGCTCTCAGCTACCGGGACGCCATCCGGGAGCTGGAGCGGAACACGGGCAGGAAACACGAAAAGCTCTACATCGTGGGCGGCGGAGCGAAAAACGCCTTTTTGAACCGCCTGACCAAACAGGCCACGGGCCTCAAGGTCGTGGCTCTGCCCATCGAGGCCACGGCCCTGGGCAATCTGAAAGTACAAATGGAGGCATTGTCATGTTAGTGGAGACCAAAGCGAGAGTGGGCGTGTTCGCCATCGCCCTGGGGGCCTATCTGCCCCAGTTTCCCTCCCTGGTCCCGGAATTCGAGGGCCAGTACGCAGATTTCAAAAAGCGCATCCCCGATACGGTGGAGCTCATCGACGGGGGCCTTGTCACCACCAAGGAGCTGGCGGCTGCTGCCGGGGACAGGTTCCGGGCAGCGGACGTGGACCTGGTCATCCTGCAGCTTCTCACCTACGCCACCAGCTACAACATGCTCCCCGCCGTGCGGGACCTGGACGTGCCGGTGGTGCTGGTGAACCTGCAGAAAAAGCGGGCGCCGGACTACGAGCACACCGACACGGCCACATGGCTGGGCACGCTGTACGCCTGCGGGGCCGTGGGGGAGATGGTGGCGGACCTGGAGCGGGCCGGGAAGCGCCACGCGGTCATCACCGGCGTGGCCGAGGGCGGCGACCCCCATGCCCAGGCGGAGATCGAGGACTGGTGCAAGGCGGCCCAGGTGCGCCGCCGCTTTCGGGACCTGAACCTGGCCCAGATCGGTCGGCCCTACCCCGGCATGATGGACCTTTACATCGACGAGACCAACCTCTATCACCGCATGGGGGTCTACACCAAGCAGTTCGACTGGGAGAAGATGTGGGCCATCGCGGATGATATCACCGACGAGACGGCCGTCCGGACCAAGGCGCAGGACATCCTGGACACCTTTGACATCGAGGGCGGCGGGACCATCGAAAAGGTCTGGGACATGGCAAAATACGTCGTCGCTTTCGAGCGGTGGGTGAAGGACGAGCGGCTGGGCTTCGTGGCTTCCCACTACGACGGCTTTGCCCAGGGCAAGGCGGGCGTGCTGGATTCCATGCTGATCCCGGCTTTCTCCATGCTCATCAAACAGGGCGTGGCCTGCGCCGTGGAGGGGGACATCAAAGTCGCCATGGCCATGAGCATCCTCAAGACCATCGCCGGGACAGGGCAGCTCTCCGAGATGTACTCCATCGACTTTGACCAGGATATCTGTATCATCGGCCACTCCGGCTCCGGGGACGCGGACATCTCGGAAAAGAAGCCCACCATGAAGATCGTCCCCGTGTTCCACGGCAAGACCGGCGGCGGGTATCTGACCCAGTTCTATCCCCACTTGGGGCCGGTCACGTATCTGGGCATCACCCAGGACCGGGACGGCCATTTCAAATTTGTGGTGGCCGAGGGCGTCAACGAGCCCGGACCTATCTTCACCTTCGGGGACACCAACATGCGCACCCGGTTCACCTGCGGGGCGCGAGAGTTCTGCGACAGGTGGAGCGAGGCCGGTCCCACTCACCACATGGCCGCCGCCAGCGGAAAACACATTGACACCATCCTGAAGGTGGCAAAAATATTCAATGTGCCTGTCGACATCGTAACGAGATAAGGAGGACCCCATGAAAGACATCCTCACCGCCCCATTCATGACGGAGATGATCCGCACCGCGACGAACATGTACGCCCACGGCTGGGACGAGCGCAACGGCGGCAACATCAGCCTGCTGCTGGACGAGGCGGAAGTAAGTGATTATGTAAACTTAAACGCTGTCATACGCACGCTCTCCACGGGCTTTGAGGCCCCAGCCCTGGACGGGAAGTATTTTTTCGTCACCGGCACGGGCAAGTACTTTAAGAACGTGCAGTACGCCCCGGACGTGAACCTGGGCCTGGTGCGCCTCACCGACAAGGGCGCCACGGCGGAGCTTCTCTGGGGCTTCACCGACGGGGGGAAGTTCACCAGCGAGTTCCCCGCCCACATGATGAGTCACGCGGCACGTCTGGCGGTAGACCCGGGAAACCGCGTGGTGATGCACTGCCACCCGGCGAATCTCTTGGCCATGACCTACGTCCACGACCTGGACGAGCGGGCCTTCACCCGGACCCTGTGGCGGATGTGCACCGAGTGTGTGATCGTGTTCCCGGACGGGGTGAACGTGCTGCCCTGGATGCTCTGCGGGACGGTCCAGATAGGCGAAGCCACTGCCGAAAAGATGCAGACGGCTCGTCTGGTGGTCTGGGCCCAGCACGGCGTCTACGGGGCGGGCAAGGACCTGGACGAGACCTTTGGGCTCATTGAAACGGCGGAAAAGGCGGCGGAGATATACATGAAGATCGCGCACCTGCCCATAAAGCAGACCCTCACGGACGAGCAGATGCGCCTGCTGGCCGAACACTTCAACATGACCCCCAGAGAGGGGTATCTGGAGGAATCGGGAGGGTTGAGACAATGATCCGCAAGGGCTTTAAAATGAAGCTGTATCCCGGCATGGCAGAGGAATACGCCCGGCGGCACAACGCTCTGTGGCCGGAGATGCGGGATATGATCCACGAGTACGGCGGGCACAATTACTCCATCTATCTGGACCCGGAGACGAACGTGCTGTACGGCTATCTGGAGATCGAGGACGAGGCCCGCTGGGCCGCGTCGGCGGATACGCCCGTCAACCGCCGGTGGTGGGACTACATGGCCGACATCATGGACACGAATCCCGACAACAGCCCCGTCTCCACGGATCTGCTGCCGGTGTTCCATTTGGACTGAGCAGGAGACAAGGCGCGGCGGCCCGGCGGTAAACGCAGCAGCGGATGGCGAGAGCCATCCGCTGCTGCGTTTGTATCATGTCTGCCCCGTTCCGCGGGGAGGCTGCCGGGCGTTCCTTTTTCGGCGGTCATACTGCCTTGCGGCCAACGCGCCTGCGGGCGCACCCCTTCATTCTGTTTGGAGGGCTCTTATAAGTCCCGGCAGACAGGTCTCGAATTTGACCCCGTACCAGTGCTCCTTCACGTCCGGCATGGTGGCCTTGATGGACTCCACCGTGTAGTCCACCGCGATGCGCAGCGCGTCCTGCATGCTCTTGCCCAGGACCACGGCTCCCGCCAGCGCCGAGGTGAACACGTCCCCGGTTCCGTGGAAGGACACGTCGATGTTCTCACGGAAATACTGGAAGAACTCCCCGCTGGCCCTGTCGTAGGCCACCGCGCCCTGGCGGGCCGGATCGTAGATCACGCCGGTGACCACCGCCACCCGGCAGCCCAGACCGGTCAGCCGCCGCAGCAGAGCGTGGATGTATGCCTCGTCGTAGCCCGAGGGGACGTACGCCTCCCCCAGCATATAGGCGGCCTCCGTCAGGTTCGGCACGATCACGTCCGCCTGGCCGCACAGTCCGGCTATCCCGGCGGCGTATACCTCGTCGAAGGCGGGGTAGAGCTTGCCGTTGTCGGCAAACACCGGGTCCACGATTTTCAACGCCTCCGGGAAGGTCTTGAAGTAATCGGCCACCATGCCGATCATCTCTTCGCTGCCCAGATAGCCGGTGCTGATGCCGTCAAAGGTCAGTCCGGCGCTCTTCCAGTGGGCCGCTATCCGGGGCAGGTCCTCGCCCAGGTCCCGGAAGGTCCAGTTCTGAAAACCCGCCGTGTGGGTGCTCAGCACAGCCGTGGGGATGGGGCACACCTCCAGCCCCATGGCAGACATGATGGGATGGGCCACCGTCAGCGAGCATTTGCCAAAGCAGGACAGGTCCTGTATCGTCATGATCCGTTTCTGTTTCACAGTCCATACCTCCGTCTCTATCGGTATTATGACTATATCACAAACTGAGCATATGAAAATATCCAGTTTTGATAATTTTTATCATACCAGATGCGGGCGGTTTACATGGATTTAACATTCCCGTGATAGTGGACTTTACATTGGACAGATACAATGAAAGCAGAAACAAGGGTCACGGGAGAATGCTGCATGGATATTTTCGATTTTTTGTCTCTGATCGGCGGGCTGAGCCTGTTTCTGTTCGGGATGAACGTGATGGGACAGGCGCTGGAGCGCCGGGCGGGGAGCGGTCTGCGCAGTCTGCTGGGGAGGATGACGAGCAAAAAGGCGGCGGGCCTTCTGACGGGGCTTGGCGTCACGGCGGTCATCCAGAGCTCGTCGGCCACCACGGTCATGGTGGTGGGCTTCGTCAACTCCGGGCTCATGAGCCTGAAGCAGGCCATCAACGTCATCATGGGCGCCAACATCGGCACCACGGTGACGGCGTGGCTCTTGTCTTTGGCGGGCATCGACGGCGGCAGCGTCTTTGTGCGGCTTTTGAAGCCCAGCTCCTTCACGCCGGTGCTGGCGCTGGCGGGCGTCGTCCTTTATATGTTCTGCCACAGCGATAAAAAGAAGGACACCGGCACGATACTTCTGGGCTTCGCCACGCTCATGTTCGGCATGGAGACCATGTCGGGGGCGGTGTCCGGGCTGGGGGACGCGCCGGGGTTCCGGCAGCTTTTCATCATGTTCAAAAACCCCTTTCTGGGGGTCCTGGCGGGGGCGGTCCTGACGGCCGTCATCCAGTCCAGCTCCGCGTCGGTGGGCATTTTGCAGGCTCTGGCGGTGACGGGCCAGGTCAGCTACGGCGCGGCCATCCCCATCATCATGGGCCAGAACATCGGCACCTGCGTCACGGCGCTGATCTCCGCCGTGGGCGCCAACAAAAACGCCAAGCGGGCCGCCCTGGTGCATCTGAGCTTCAACGTGATCGGCACGGCGGTATGGCTGACGGTGTTTTGCGGGGTGCGGGCGCTGCTGGCCCCGGCGGTGCTGGACGAGAGCGCCACGCTGCTGGGCATCGCCGTGGCCCACTCGGTGTTCAATGTGCTGTGTACGGCGCTGATGCTGCCGCTCTCGGGCCTTCTGGAAAAGCTGGTGTGTCGGCTGGTGCCGGACGCCGGACGCCCGGAGACCCGCAGCGAGCTGGACGAGCGGCTGCTGGCCACGCCTCCCATCGCGCTGGAACGGTGCCACGCGGTGGCGTCGGATATGGCCCGGTGCGCCATGGGTTCCCTGTACGACGCCGTCGCCGCCATCCGTGGCTATACGCCGGAGCTGGCGCAGAAGGTCCGGGAGGCGGAGGAGCGCGCCGACCACTATGAGGACATCCTGGGCACGTATCTGGTGAAGCTGAGCGCCGGTCAGATCAGCGGCGAGGCGAGCAGCGAGGCGGCCGAGCTTCTGAAGGTCATCGGGGACTTTGAGCGGGTCAGCGACCACGCGGTGAACATCGTGGGGTCCATGGAGGAGCTGGGCGAAAAGGAGCTGGATCTGAGCGACGGCGCCAAGGCGGAGATGGAGGTGCTCACGGCGGCGGTGGAGGAGATCGCGGAAATGGCGCTGAACGCATTTTTGAACAGGGATCTGGAGGCCGCCCGGCAGGTGGAGCCGCTGGAGCAGGTCATCGACGCGCTCAAGGAGACCTTCCGGACCCATCACATCCAGCGCCTGCAGCAGCAGAAGTGCTCCATCGCGGCGGGATTTGTGTGGAGCGACCTGCTCACGGACCTGGAGCGGGTCAGCGACCACTGCTCCAACATCGCCGGGTGCGTGCTCGACGCGGCCCTGGGCAATCTGAACGTGCACGAATCCGTCCGGGCCATCCGCAGCGACCGGGAGAGATTCGTGGAACGGTACGAGGCGTATATGAAAAAATACGCGCCCGCCGCCGTCTGACAGGGCGCGGGCGTACATGCCGGGCCGGGAGCGCCGCTCCCGGCCTTTATTGATCGGCGCGCGTACCGAAGTAGATATAAAATGCTGGACGGAACAGGAAGGGAGAGGTATAATATAACTGTGCCGCGCCAAGTCGCGGCGGTCCTGAGCGGACAATATGACCGAACGCGGGAAAGGAGCGGCGCGACCATGGAACGGACGATAGACGTGACGGCGCTGGGGGAGATGCTCATCGACTTTACGGCCAACGGCGTGAGCCGTCAGGGGAACCCCATCTTTGAGGCCAACCCCGGCGGCGCGCCCTGCAACGTGCTGGCCATGCTGCAGAAGCTGGGGCGGCGCACCGCCTTCATCGGCAAGGTAGGCAGCGACGCCTTTGGCCGCCAGCTCCGGCAGACGGGACTGGACGCGGGTATCGACATGTCGGGCCTTGTGACCGACAGGCGCGTACATACCACTCTGGCCTTCGTTCAGACGGCCCCGGACGGGGACCGGGACTTCTCCTTTTACCGGGACCCGGGCGCGGACATGATGCTGGCCCCGGAGGAGGTGCCGTCGGCGCTGATAGAGAATACGAAGATATTCCACTTTGGCACGCTGTCCCTGACGGACGAGCCGGTCCGTGGCGCCACGGTGCGGGCGGTAGCGCTGGCGCGGAAGGCCGGGGCGGCGATCTCCTTCGACCCCAATCTGCGGCCTCCCCTGTGGAAGGACGCGTATGTGGCGAAGGCGATGGTACGCTGGGGCCTGGCCCAGGCGGATGTGGTGAAGATCGCGGACAATGAGCTGGAGTTCATGACCGGGCAGACCGATTTTGACGCGGGCGCGGCCATGCTTTTGGAGGAGCACCCCAACATCCGGCTTTTGAACGTGACCGCCGGGGCGGATGGGAGCTATGCTTACAGCGGCGGCAGGCGGGTGTTCGTACCGGCCTTCAGGCTGGGCGGCACCATCGAGACCACCGGCGCGGGAGACACCTTCTGCGCCTCGGTGCTGAACTTTGTGCTGGAGCATGGGATGGACGGCCTGACGGCGGAGCAGCTCACGGAGATGCTCCGGTTCGCCAACGCGGCGGCCTATCTGGTGACCACGAAGAAGGGCGCCATCCGGGCCATGCCCGAGCGGGAGCAGGTCCTGGCGCTCCTGTGACGGGGCGGACCGGGACATGAATCTCACAACGAAAAAATGGAGGCAGCGTAAAGCTGCCTCCGATATTTTTGCGTCTTTACAGGACCACGCCGTCCTTGAAGATGGATATCTCCCGGGCGCCGTGCCGCTCGGCCTTTGTCTGCTCGCCGCCCGCCACGGCCAGGACGTAGTCCAAAAGCCGCCTGCCGGTGTCGTCCAGGCTCTCGCCCTGGGCGGCGGTACCGGCGTTGAAGTCGATCCAATCCCGCTTCTTGTCGTAAAGGGCGGTGTTGGTGGAGATCTTCACCGTGGGGGCGGGGGCGCCGAAGGGGGTGCCCCGGCCTGTGGTGAACAATATCAGGTGGGCCCCCGCGGCGGTGAGGGCCGTGGCGCTCACAAGATCGTTGCCCGGACCGCTGAGAAGATTCAGGCCCTTTTTCGTCACCGCCTCGCCGTAGCCCAGCACATCCACCACCTGGGCGCTGCCGCCCTTCTGGACGCAGCCGCAGGATTTGTCCTCCAGGGTGGTGATGCCGCCAGCCTTGTTGCCGGGGCTGGGGTTTTCATAGACCACCTGGCCGTGGCTGACAAAGTATTTCTTGAAGTTTTCCACCATGGCCACGGCCTTGCGAAAGACCGCCTCGTTCTCGCACCGGTCAAACAGAATGCTCTCCGCGCCGAACATCTCCGGCACCTCCGTGAGCACGGTGGAGCCGCCCGCGGCGATGAGCAGGTCCGAGAACCGGCCCACGGCGGGATTGGCGGTGATGCCGGAAAGGCCGTCCGAGCCGCCGCACTTCATGCCCACCACCAGCTCCGAGGCGGAGATATCCTCCCGCTGGAATTGCCCGGCGTATCCCGCCAGCTCCGCCAGCAGCGCCGAACCCTCGGCCAGCTCATCCTCCGCCTCCTGGCAGATGAGGAACTTGACCCGCCTGTCATCCCAGGAGCCAAGCTCCTGCTTGAACTGGTCCATGGTCAGATTCTCGCAGCCCAGGCCCAGCACCAGCACGCCCCCGGCGTTGGGGTGGCGTACCAGAGCGGCCAGGAGCTTTCGCGTCTGGGCGTGGTCGTCTCCCATCTGGCTGCACCCGAAGGGGTGGGGGAAGGTGTAAAGCCCCTCCACCGAGCCGGTCACCAGATGCTGATTTGCCTTTACGAGCTGCTGGGCCACGGAGTTGACGCAGCCCACGGTGGGGATGATCCAGAGCTCGTTGCGCACGGCGGCCCGGCCGTCGGGACGGCGGTAGCCCCGGAAGGTGAAGCTCCGGGGCTCCGGCATGGGCAGCACCTTGTGGTCGTAGGTGTACTCTCCGCCCTCGGAAAGGCCCGTGCGGACGTTGTGGGTGTGGACCCACGCGCCGGGGGCGATATCGCATTTTGCAAGGCCGATGGCGCAGCCGTACTTGATCACCGGCTGGCCCTCCTTGATGGGGGCCAGGGCCAGCTTATGGCCCCGCTTCACGTCCTCCGCGGCGGCCAGGCCGGGAAAATCCTCAAAAACCTCGCCAGCGGCTACGTCCTCCAACGCCACGGCCACATTGTCCGAGGGATGGATGCGGATGAGCTTCATCCCTGGACCTCCTTCATGGCCTCATAGGGACCCACGGTCTCGATGCGCTCCAGGGCCTGGGCCACGGCGTCCTCAAAGCCGGGGATGGCGGCGAGAACTCCGTCCCACATGCGGTCATTGTTGACCACCGCGTGGACGATGGCCTTGGCGTCGTCGTTTCTGTGGTCATAGTAGAAGTCCAGCACCCACGCGTCGTCCTTGACGGCGTAGGTGTCCGCGCCCCGGATACCGGTCAGGCAGTTCTCGCCCTTTTCCTTGGCGTTGTGATAGAAGGCGATGTAGGCGGCGAAGGAGAAGGTGATGCACTTGGGCAGAGAGCCCACCCGCTTGACGTACTCGGTCAGGCTGGGCATGACCCGGGCCTTCCACTTGGCGGTGGAGTTCAGGGAGATGTCCAGCAGGGCGTGGTCGATATAGGGGTTGTTGAACCGCTGGGAGACCGCCGCGGCGAAGTCCAGCAGGTCCTCCTTGGGCAGGTCCAGGGTGGGGATGATCTCGTCATAGATGGTCTTGTTCATGAAGCCCTGGATGACCTGGTCCTCCATGCAGCTGCGGACGATGTTCTGCCCGGCCAGATAGGCCCCCAGGACCATGGTGGTGTGGGCGCCGTTCAGGATGCGGACCTTCCGCTGCTTATAGGGGGTGTGGTCGTCCACCACGATGATGGGCAGACCGGCCTTCTCGAAGGGGAGCTCGTCCTTGATGGACTGGGGGCCCTCGATGACCCAGAAGCCGAACACCTCGCCGGTGTCGATGATGTTGTCCTCATAGCCCAGCTCCTGGCAGATGGCCGCGGCCTCCTTGCGGGGGTAGCCGGTGACGATCCGGTCCACCAGGGTGGAGCAGAACAGGTTCTCGCCCATGGCCCAGGTCCTAAAGTCCTCCGGCAGGCCCCACAGGTCGATGTACTGGCCCACGCACTTTTTCAGCTCGTCGCCGTTGTGGTCGATCAGCTCGCAGCTGAGGATGATGAAGCCGGGCAGACCCAGCTTATAGCGCTCGTACAGGAACTGGGTCAGCTTGCCGGGGAAGCTGGCGGCGGGGGTATCGTCGGCCTTGCAGGCCGGGTCGAACACGATGCCCGCCTCGGTGGTGTTGGACACCAGAAAGCGCAGGTCGGGGTTTTTCGCGCAGTCCATCAGGGCCTGGAAGTCCTCGTAGGGGTTCAGGCACCGGGACACGCAGGAGATGACCCGCTTGCGGTTGACCTGCTGGCCGTTCTCCCGGCCCCGGAGGAACAGGGTGTACAGCCCCTCCTGGGCGTTGATCATGGGGGCCAGGCCTGGCGCGATGGGCTGGGTCAGGACCACCTTGCTGTCAAAGCCCGCCTTCTCGTTCATCTCGTCGATGAAATAGTCCACGAAGGCCCGCAGGAAGTTGCCCTCGCCGAACTGGAGCACCCGCTCGGGGGCCTCCTTGAGCAGATAGCCGTCGTAGCCCTGTTCCGCCAGTGTCTTATAACTCAGCTTTTCCATGTGCAGTTCTCCTTCCGTTATTTACAAATTTCCTTTTTTCTCGCTTACAGGTCAAAGTACCGGGCGGCGTTGGTATAGCACACGCCCTCCACGATCTTTTTCAGGGCCGCCTCGTCGGCGGGATACTCGCCGTTTTCTACCCAGTGGCCGATCAGGTTGCACAGGATGCGGCGGAAGTAATCGTGCCGGGCGTAGGAGAGGAAGGAGCGGGAGTCGGTGAGCATGCCCACGAAGTTGCCCAGCAGCCCCAGATTGGCCAGGGACTTCATCTGCGCCTCCATGCCGCTCTTGGTGTCGTTGAACCACCAGGCGGAGCCGTGCTGGATCTTGCCGGGGATCTCGTCGGTCTGGAAGCAGCCCAGCATGGTGCCCAACTGCTCGTTGTCGGCGGGATTGAGGGAATAGAGGATGGTCTTGGGGCACTTGCCCTCCATGTCCAGGGCGGACAGGAGCCGGGCGATGTCACCGCCGCAGGTATTCTGGGCGATCATGTCGAAGCCGGTGTCCGGGCCCATCTTGGCGTACATGCGCTCGTTCATGTTCCGCAGGCAGGAATAGTGCAGCTGCATGGCGATGCCCAACCGGTGGTACTCCCTGCCCAGGTGGAGCAGGATGGCGGTCTGATAGCCCTCGGCCTGCTCGACGGTCACCTCGCCGCCGTCCATGACCTTCTTGAAGGCCATGTCCGCCGCCGTCTGGCTCACGGGGCGGAAGGGGATGTAGTCCAGGCCGTGGTCGCTGGCCCGGCAGCCCATCTTCTTAAAGAACTCCAGCCGCTCAGAAAGCGCCGCGCACACGTCGTCCACGCTGGTCAGGGACTTCTTGCCCACGCTGGCCGCCAGCTTGCCGATGTACTCGGCGAAGCCGGGCTTGTTGATGTTGATGGCCTTGTCGGGCCGGAAGGAGGGGCAGACCTTGAACTTGATGGTGGGGTCGGCGGCGATCTTCTCGTGCCACTCCAGGCTGTCGACCGGGTCGTCGGTGGTGCCGATGAAGGCCACGTTGGACTTTTCGATCAGGCCCCGGACGGTCATCTTGGGGTCCTCCCGCAGCAACTTTCCGGTCAGCTCCCAGACCTGGTCCACGGTCTGCGGGCACAGGTAGCCTTCATAGCCGAAGAACTTGCGCAGTTCCAGATTGCACCAGTGGTACATGGGGTTGCCGATGGCCATGACCAGGGTCTCGGCGAATTTTTCCAGCCGCTCCTTGCCGGGCTTGTGGCCGGAGATATAGTCCTCGTTGACGCCGTTGGAGCGCATCAGGCGCCACTTGTAGTGGTCACCGAAGAAGGACCCGTCCGGATTCTCACCCCCCAGCCAGACTTGGGTCAGGTCCTCGAACCGGCGGTCCTCATAGATCTCCTGGGGCGGGATGTGGCAGTGGTAATCCACCAGAGGCAGCGGCTCGGCATAGTCATGGAACAGATGCTTCGCGGTCTCGGTCTCCAGAAGGAAATCCTTGTCCATAAATGCTTTCATCGGGTATGCGTCCTCCTTTTATATGAAAATCTGCATCGAGAGTTTTGCGCGAAGATATGGCCGTCACCGGCGGTCGAAGCGCTTTTCCGCCGGGAGCGCCTGGCATATGAGCTCCCACAGCCGCGCTTCCGTCTCCGGGTCCTGGAGCGGCAGCATGTAGGCCCGGTCTTTTTCCACGTACAGGCAGGTGCTCTGCCGGAGACGGTAGACGTAAAAGACCGAATCCCATGCATACTCCAGGTCCCTCTCCTTCACAGGGATGACGACGCCTGCGGAGGTGAGGATGACGGTGTAGGCCGAGGGGACTTTCTTTTGGGCCAGGAGCCTGGCGTTGTTCCGGACGGAGAGGAAGAAGTTCAGAAAATAGACCGCGGGCAGACCCAGTCCCACCCCCAGCAGCACACAGCCCAGCAGCAGCGCGTTCTCCCGGCGGCCGACCTGCGTGAAGCATATACAGGCAAAGCCCGCCATGATGAGGAGGAAAAGAAGGGGGGACCTGTACCGTTTCTGACGGGTCAGCGCGTCGAAATAGGAAAACTCCCGGAAGGCCTCCGGCGTGAGCTTCGCCTCGATCCTGATCTCCTTCTCCACCGCCGCGCCTACCTCCCCAATCTATCTACATTAAAAGCATATATCTATGACATCTTTACACAGCAGACAGTTTTTTGCAAGTACCGCCGTATATTTTTGGCAGTTTGTACAAAAACGCATAAGAAATCTCGCCACAATGCTAATGGACCGTTTTTCTTTTTTATGTTATATTTTCTTAGACGGTCTTTCATGCTTTCACGCAGTAAAGCATGAAACGCGCGCAATCGATCTGCGCAAAACGGGCGCCCGTTTTGCATGGGATAGTTCCTATCCCATGACGGTCGCTTTTGATCCTGTATTCCCGGCCCGGGCGCGGGCCTGTAATATTTACAATTAGGAGGAAATGGAAAAATGAAGAAACTGTTGTCTCTGCTGCTGGCTGTGACCATGCTGCTGGCCCTGACGGCCTGCGGCGGCGCCAAGGACGACGCCAAGCCCACCGAGGCCCCCGCCGCCGAGGGCGGAGAGGCCGAGGCCCCCGCTGAGGGCGGCGAAGAGGCTGAAGCTCCCGCCGAGGGCGGCGAAGAGGCCGAGGCTCCCGCCGACGCCGTCACGCTGGTCATGGCGGAGGTCAACCCCATCGACAGCATCATCGGCCAGGTCGACTCCGCCTTCAAGGATAAGGTGGAGGAGCTGTCCGGCGGCAGCATCAAGATCGACATCCAGGCTGGCGGCGTTCTGGGCGCCGAGGAGAACGTCCTCGACTCCGTTATGTCCGGCTCCAACCAGATCGACATCGCCCGCATCTCCGTGTTCGCGCTGAACTCCTATGGCGTACAGAAGACCGTTTTCTGCACGCTGCCCTTCGTGTTTGAGAGCCCCGAGCACTTCTGGAACTTCGCCGACAGCGATCTTGCCAAGGAGTTTTTGAATGAGCCCCAGGAGCTCGGCCTGCCCGTTCGCGGCCTGTTCTTCGGCGAGGAGGGCTTCCGTCACTTCTTCACCCGGACCGATAAGCCCATCGAGAGCATGGACGATCTGAAGGGCCTGAAGCTGCGCGTGTCCAACGACCCCATCATGAACGGCCTGGTGGAGAGCCTTGGCGCTTCTCCCACGGTGGTGTCCTTCAACGAGCTGTACTCCGGCCTGCAGACCGGCGTGTGCGACGGCGCTGAGCAGCCCATCGGCAACTACCAGTCCAACGCCTTCAACGAGGTCGCCCCGTATCTGATCCTTGACGGCCACACCCTGGGCGCCATCCAGGTCATCATCACCGACAACGCCTGGAACAAGCTGAGCGAGGAGCAGCAGGGCTGGATCATGGAGGCCGCCGAGTATGCCCAGGACTTCAACAAGGAGATCGTGGACTCCGCCGAGGCCACGGCTCTGCAGGAGCTGAAGGACGCGGGCGTCACCGTCATCGAGGTGGAGGACAAGGCTCCCCTGGTGGAGGCCGTCTCCGGCGTGCTGGAGCCCTACACCACCGGCGATATGGGCGAGATCTACGAGCAGATCATGGCCATGAAGTGATCTGAGGGTCCCGGTACATATCAGACGTTCTATATCAGGGGCGCGGGTACAGCCCGCGCCCCGTTTCGATAAAGGAGGGATCGTATGCCCGCGTTTTTCAGGACCGTTGATAAATTCAAACCGTTCTATGACTTTATCTATAAGGTCTTTCTGGTGATCTGCAAGCTCCTTCTGATCGCGGATATCCTGATCACCAGCTATTCCGTGCTTGGCCGCTACTGCCAGCAGCTGGCCATCAACCACAGCGCCCTGCGTTTTCTGGGCGTCATCAAGGATTATCCCTGGAGCGAAGAGGTCGTGCTGACGTGCATGTCCTATATGGCCGTTCTCTCCGCCGCTCTGGCCATCCGCCGCGGGGCCCACATCCGCATGACCGCGCTGGACCGCTACCTGCCCAAGACCGTGCTCAAGGTGCTGGACGTGCTGGCGGACGTGGCCGTGATGGCGCTGGGCGTCATCATGCTGGTGGTGGGCTGGCGGTATGCCTCTACCATCGGCGGGCGCGGCTCCTATGTCTCCATGCCCTGGCTGAGCCGGTTCTGGATGTACTTCCCCGTGCCTCTGGCCGGGGGAGCCATGATCGTGTTCGAGCTGGAGTCGCTTTATAACCACATCAAGTCCTTCTTTGTGAAGGGAAAGGAGGCCGAGGCACAATGAGCATTCAAACGATCGCGATCATCACGCTGCTGGGCAGCTTTGCCCTGATGATCCTGCTGCGCTTTCCCATCGCCTATGCCGTGGGACTGTCGTCCGTGTTCTGCCTGCTGGTGCAGGGCAGCAGCCTGATGGACGTGTGCCGCCTGATGGTGACGGGCATCAGCTCGTTCTCTTTGATGGCCGTGCCGTTTTTCATCACCATGGGCGTGTTCATGGGCACCGGCGGCATCTCGGAAAAGCTGATCGCCCTGGCGAACGCCTGCGTGGGCTGGATGCGGGGCGGCCTGGCCATGGTGAACATCGTGGCCTCCTACTTCTTCGGCGGCATCTCCGGCTCCGCCGCGGCCGACACCGCCTCTCTGGGCTCCATCCTGATCCCCATGATGGTGGACGAGGGCTATGACGCGGACTTCTCCACGGCGGTCACCATCACCTCCTCCTGCGAGGGACTTCTGGTGCCCCCCAGCCACAACATGGTCATCTACGCCACCACCGCCGGAGGCATCTCCGTGGGCAGCCTGTTCCTGGCCGGTTACCTGCCCGGCGCGCTGCTGGCCGTGAGCCTGATGGTGGGCTCCTTCATCATCTCCGCCAAGCGCCATTATCCCAAGGGCGAGGCGTTCAGCATCAAGCGCTTTTTCAAGCAGCTGCGCACCTCCATCTGGGCCCTGGCCGCCATCATCATCGTGGTGGTGGGCGTGGTCGGCGGCGTGTTCACCGCCACCGAGAGCGCGGCCATCGCGGTCATCTATTCGCTGATCGTGAGCGTGTTCATCTACAAGGGCCTGAACTGGAAGGGCGTGTGGCACGCGCTGGACGAGGCGGTCAACACCC
The DNA here is from genome assembly GCA_947629245.1 of uncultured Oscillospiraceae bacterium. Classification (GTDB taxonomy): domain Bacteria; phylum Bacillota; class Clostridia; order Oscillospirales; family Oscillospiraceae; genus CAJOIG01. Next base: position 56,299 of record CANRDC010000003.1, read on the forward strand.
TGGCCATCGTGCTGATCCTCATCGCCACCTCCAACGTGTTCGGCAACTGCCTGACGCTGCTGCATGTGCCCGATATGGCCGCCCAGGCCATCGTGGGCCTGACGGATAACCGCTTTGTGCTGATCATCCTGCTGAACGTCATCCTGCTGGTCCTTGGCTGCATCATGGACATGGCTCCCATCATCCTGATCGCCACGCCCATCCTGCTGCCCATCGCCACCCAGTACTGCGGGCTCGACCCCATCCAGTTCGGCATCATGATCGTGCTCAACTGTGGCATCGGCCTGCTGACGCCGCCGGTGGGCGCGGTGCTGTTCATCGGCTCCGCCGTGGGCAAGACGCCTATGGAACGGGTGGTCAAGGCAACGCTGCCGTTTTATCTGTGCATGATCATCGCGCTGCTGTTGATCTCCTTCATCCCCGAGATCAGCATGCTCCTGCCCAATCTGCTGGGCAGCTGATCCGGCACGCAGCATACCGACAGGGGCGCGGATCGGTCGATCTGCGCCTCTTCTTAAAAAATGAGAAAGAGGCGGTCAACGCAGGGGGAGCTCGAGGGGGACGGTAAGTCCCGCCTCGAATAAGATCTGACGCCCCGCGCAAAGCGCGGCGAGCGAAGCGAGGACTTTTCGCCGCTTGCGGCGAGAAGTAACGGCGTCATTTTATCTGCGCCCTTTTTTGGAAAGGAGACAGCCAATGGACTATCCGAAGAAAAAGCAGCGCTGGGTGGAGCACGGCATGACCGAGCCCGTCTCCGGCGGCGCGGGCGTCACCCGGCGGGTGCTGGCCTATACGGACGGCGTCATGTGCGTGGAGAACACCTTTGAAGAGGGCGCCGTGGGCGCCATGCACAGCCACCCCCATACCCAGATCACCTACGTGGTCAGCGGCGCGTTCGACTTCACCATCGGCGGCGAGACCCGCACGGTCCGGGCGGGGGACACGCTCCTGAAGGAGGACGGGGTCGAGCACGGCTGCGTCTGCCGGGAGGCGGGCGTTCTGCTGGACGTGTTCAGTCCCATGCGGGAGGACTTTGTGAGCTGAGCGCGCTTGCAAAATAATACGCGTCCCCGGAGCCAACGGCTCCGGGGACGTTCGTCTTGTCTTGTCACGGGGATTCACGGACGGCGCCCGAGCCCGACCCGCAGCACGTTCCAGGAAAGCGGCGGAAGCTCCGCCCGGAGCTTGCCGTCCTCCGCCGAGCCGCCGGACACGCGCCGGGGCGTGAGGCGCTCGCGGCCGGGGTCGTTGACCGCCAGGGGGTCGGGGTCGTACAGCGCGCTGTGCTCCGTCAGGGCCCCGCCGCCAAAGGCCGCCAGATCGCACGCCAGCAGCAGCGGCTCGCCGGGAGACCGGTTCACGGCGAAGATGTCCAGTTCGCCGCTGTCCTCGTGCCAGACCGCGGCGGTCTCCAGATAGGGCACGTCGGTGAAACTGGGGCTGTCGTACCGGGGGGAGGCGACGTGGGCCCGCAGCACCGTGCCCCGGCCGTACAGGCTCCCGTGCAGGAACGGCCAGTAGATGCTCTGCCGCCAGACGGGGCCGCCGCCCGGCACGGTCATGATGGGGGCCAGCACGTTCACCAGCTGGGCCAGACAGGCCGCCCGGACCCGGTCCGTGTGGTTGAGGAGCGTGATGAGCATGCAGCCGAACATGGCGGCGTCCGCCATGGTGTACCGCTCCTCCAGAATGGCGGGGGCGTGCCGCCAGGGCTCCTCCCGCTCCTCCTGGCCGTTGGTCCGGAACCAGACGTTCCACTCGTCGAAGCTCAGCATCATCTCCTTTTTGGCCCGCTTTTTGGCCCGGACATAGTCGCAGGCGGAGACGGCGGCGGAGATGAAGCTGTCCATGGTCAGACTCTGGGCCAGATAATCCCCCAGATCGCCGGTATAGTCCCCCAGATACTGGTGCAGGGACAGAAAGTCCACGTCGTCGTAGGTGTGAGACAGCACCGTGGCCTCCCACTGGGGGAAGGTGGGCATGCCGGGGTTGGAGCTGCCCGCGGCGGTGAGCTTGACGGTGGGGTCCAGCCGACGCATGGCCCGGGCGGTCTCTGCGGCCAGCCGACCGTATTCCTCCGCCGTCTTGTGGCCCATCTGCCAGGGCCCGTCCATCTCGTTGCCCAGGCACCAGTAACGGATGGCGTGGGGCGCTTTCACCCCGTGGGCGGCGCGCAGGTCGCTGTAGTAGGACCCGACCGGCAGGTTGCAGTATTCCAGCAGGTCGCACGCCTCCTGCACGCCGCGGGTGCCCAGATTGACCGTCAGCATCATCTGCGCACCGGCGTCCCGGCAGAAACCGGCGAACTCGTTGAGCCCCACCTGGTTGCTCTCCAGGCTCCGCCAGGCGGCGTCCGGACGGACGGGGCGGCGCTCCCTGGGGCCCACGCCGTCCTCCCACCGGTAGCCGGAGGCGAAGTTGCCGCCGGGATAGCGCAGCAAAGGGATGTTCAGGGGCCTGATCGCGTCCAGCACGTCCCGCCGGAAGCCCTGAGCGTCGGCGCTGGGATGGCCGGGGCAGTAGATGCCGTCGTAGACCGCCCGGCCCAGATGCTCGATGAACGAGCCGAACAGCTCGTCCGGCACGTCCGCCAGGGCGTAGTGGGGGTCGAGATACATGGACGCTTTCAGCATGGAAAGCACCCTCCTTCCAACAAAATGGGATCTTATGCCGGAAACATCTTAACACAACCGGACGGATAGTCAAGAGGTTTCCGAAAGGACCGGAGAAGATCCGTCCGAGACCCGTTTTTTCGTGGAAAACGCCGGTTTGCGGGGTGGTTGCTTTTATGGGAGAACGGCGTTATAATGATTCATCGCAAGGCGAAAACGAATGTTTTCGCCGCCAAACGGCACGTTTGGCGGCAAATGATCCAAGGATCATTTGCGCGATGCTCATTGCAATGAATATATGGCAAAACAGCCATGCTGTTTTGCGCAGCCGCAAAGCGGCTCGGCGCAACGCCTTGCGGCGTTTCGCCATCATTTAGTCATTATAATAGCGGCAAATAGATTGGATAAAAGGCGGCGCGGCCGCCGGAGGCTGAGAGACGCGTTGAGCGAGAGAGTTATCGACATCCTGATATCGTCCTTTCCCCGCATCCTGGGCCAGGGCCTGCTGGTCACCATCCCCCTGACGGTGATCTCCTTTGCCCTGGCGATGGGCATCGCGGTGATCTGCGCCATGATCCAGATCGCGGACGTGAAGGGCCTGAAGCAGATCGTGCGGTTCTACATCTGGATCATACGGGGCACGCCGCTGCTGGTGCAGCTGTATCTGGTGTACTTCGGTCTGCCGGACCTGGGTCTGGCGCTGCCGGCGTTCCCCTGCGCGGTGACGGTGTTCGCCCTGAACGAGGGGGCCTACTGCGCCGAGACGGTCCGTGCCGCCATCGAGTCGGTGCCCAGGGGCCAGATGGAGGCGGGCTACTGCGTGGGGCTGAGCTACCTGCAGATCATGCGCCGGATCGTGCTGCCCCAGGCCTTCCGCACGGCGTTCCCGCCCCTTTCCAACTCCCTGATCAGCATGGTGAAGGACACCTCCCTCGCCGCCAACATCACCGTCACGGAGATGTTCATGACCACCCAGCGGGTGGCGGGGCGGACCTATGAGCACCTGGCGCTGTACGCGGAGGTGGCGCTGATCTACCTGCTGTTCTGCACGGTGATCACCTGGCTGCAGCGGCTGGGGGAGCGGAAGCTGAACGCCATGAACGGGGGGAACGTGATCCGTGCTTGAGATACGGGGACTGAAAAAGACCATCGGCGGCAGCGAGATACTGAAGGGCGTGGACCTGACTGTCGAGAAGGGGGACGTACTGGCGGTGCTGGGCCCCTCCGGCGGCGGCAAGACCACGCTGCTGCGGTGCTTAAACTTCTTGGAGCGGGCCGACGCGGGGACCATGACCTTCCTGGGCCAGACGATGGATATGCCGTCCATGAGCCGGAAGGATATCGCCGCCTACCGGCGGCACACCGCGTTCGTGTTTCAGAGCTTCAACCTCTTCTCCAATAAGACCGCCCTGCAAAACGTGACGGAGGGTCTGATCGTGGCCCGGAAAATGCCAAAGGCGGAGGCGGAGAAGCGGGGGCTCGCGGCTCTGGAGCGGGTGGGCCTGGCGGAGAAACGGGACGCCTATCCCAGCCAGCTGTCCGGCGGCCAGCAGCAGCGGGTGGCCATCGCCCGTGCGGTGGCCGGGGAGCCGGACGTGATCTTCTTCGACGAGCCCACCTCCGCCCTGGACCCGGAACTGATCGGCGGGGTGCTGGACGTGATCCGCGCTCTGGCCGAGGACGGCATGACCATGATCGTGGTGACCCACGAGGTGAACTTCGCCCGGAACGTGTCCACAAAGGTGCTGTTCATGGAGGAGGGCAGGGCCCTGGCCTTCGGACCCACGGCGGAGTTTTTCGAGGAACAAAAATTGGAGCGGATCCAGACCTTTTTCCGCTCCCTGGACCGAAAGGAAGGATAACGATGAAAAAGACGATCACTCTGGCGCTGGCGGCGCTGCTGTGTCTGACCCTGCTGGCTGGCTGCGGAGGAAGCAGCGGCGGCGACGGCGGCGACCTGCTGGAGCAGGTGAAGGAAAAAGGCAAGCTCACCATCGCCATGGAGGGCACCTGGGCGCCCTGGACCTATCACGACGAGTCCAACGAGCTGGTGGGCTTCGACGTGGAGGTGGGCCGGACCATCGCCGAGCACATCGGCGTGGAGGCCGAGTTCGTGGAGGGCGAGTGGGACGGCCTGTTCGCCGGTATGGACTCCAAGCGCTACGACCTGGTCATCAACGGCGTGGACGTGACCGACGAGCGCAGCGAGAAGTACGACTTCTCCGACCCCTACGCCTACATCCGCACGGCCCTGGTGGTCCGCTCCGACAATGAGGACGTGACGGGCTTTGAGGACCTGAAGGGCAAGACGACCTCCAACAGCATCGGCAGCACCTATATGGAACTGGCGGAGCAGTACGGGGCCACGGTGGAGGGCGTGGACTCTCTGGGCGAGACCATGCAGATGGTGGAATCCGGGCGGGTAGACGCCACGCTGAACGCGGAGGTGTCCGTGCTGGACTATCTGAACCAGCACCCGGAGGCGGAGCTGAAGATCGTGGCCTACACCGACGAGGCCAATCTGGTGGCCATCCCCATGCGCAAGGGCGACGAGACGGCTTCTCTCCGGGAGGCTGTCAACGAGGCCATCGCCGCCATGCGGGAGGACGGGACGCTGACGGAGCTGTCCATGAAGTATTTCGGCTCGGATATCACGGGAGAGTGAACGCTTGCAGACAGAGAACAAGGAAAAGAACCTGCTCCGGCGGATGATGCTCCGGCTGCGCCAGACGTTTTCCCGGCATCCGTACGTGAGCACGGCGGCGCTGGCGCTGGTTTTGACGCTGGCGCTGGAGATGCTGGGACGCCACTCGCCGGTGAAGGGCGTAGTGTTCCTGTTCGCCCACCCGGTGCATTTTTTGGCCAACGCGGGCATCATCATGACCACGCTGGCCATCAGCCATCTTTTCAAGCGGCGCAATTTCTTCCTGCCCTTTTTCACGGGCCTGTGGCTGCTGCTGGGCGTGGCCAACGCGGTGGTGCGGTGCTTCCGGTCCACGCCTCTGGGGGCGGTGGATCTGGCGATACTGCCCTCGGCGGTGTCCATCATCGGCATCTACGTGGACGCGTGGCTGATCGTACTGCTGGCGGCGGTGCTGCTGGCGGGGATCGGGTGGATCATCTCCGCCCTCATCCACAGCGAAAAGCGCGCGCCGGACTATAAGCGCGCGGGGGTATTCGTGCTGGCGTCGGCATGTCTGGCGGGGTGCTGCTACGGCGCGACGCTGCTGGGCGAGGGCCGGGAGGAACGGCGGGAGGTCTATTCCAACATCATCGACGCCTACGACCGCTACGGCTTCGTGTACTGCTTCTGCACCGGGGCCCTGGACCGGGGCATCGACGAGCCGGAGTTCTATTCTCCGGAGGCGGTGGACGAGCTTCTGTCAGAGCTGGACGCGGGCGGCGTCCCGGAGGAAAAGCCCGACATCGTCATGGTGCAGCTGGAGAGCTTCTTTGACGTGGACTACCTGGACGACGTGGACTGTGACGAGGACCCGATCCCCGTGTTCCGCCAGCTGAAGGAGAATTATGCCTCCGGCTTTCTCACCGTGCCCTCCGTGGGCGCGGGCACGGCCAACACGGAGTTCGAGGTGCTCAGCGGCATGAGTCTGGACTTTTTCGGCATGGGGGAGTACCCCTACATGACCGTGCTGCAGGAGGAGGCGTGCGAGACCGTGGCCACGGACCTGAAGGCCCTGGGGTACACGGCCCACGCCGTGCATAACAATACCGGCACGTTCTACATGCGCAACGTGGTCTTTTCCCAGCTGGGCTTCGACACCTATACCTCCATCGAGTTCATGAACGGCATCGAGTACAATCCCATCGGCTGGGCCAAGGACAAGATCCTCACCGGCGAGATCATGAAGGCGCTGGACAGCTCCGACGACCCCCACTTCGTCTTTGCCATCACCGTGCAGGGCCACGGCAAGTATCAGCGCGGCGTCGACAGCGCGGAGGCGGAGGGCCTGAACATCACCTGGGCCGACGACGAGGAGGACGAGGACGCCCTGGCCTATTATCTGAGCCAGCTTCGGGAGACGGACGAATTCATCGGCGCGCTCCGGGACGCGCTGGAGGAGCGGGGCAAACCGGCGGTGCTGGTGCTGTACGGGGACCATCTGCCCAACTTCGACATTGGCTCCGAGCAGCTGAAAAACCGCGACATCTTCCAGACGGAGTACGTCATCTGGAACAATATGGGTCTGGAGATGGAAAACATGGACCTGGACGCCTACCAGCTTTCGGCGCGGGTGCTGGAGAGCCTGGGCATGGGCGGCGGCATCATCACCCGGTATCATCAGCAGATGCATGACCGGGCCGATTACGAGGACCGGCTCCAGCTTCTGGAGTACGACATGCTCTACGGGGACTTCTACTGCTACGGCGGGGCCAACCCCTACGCCGCCTCGGACCTGCGGATGGGCCTGGACCCGATCGAACTGGAAGCCGTGGAATGGTCGGACGGCGTGCTGACCGCGACAGGGGAGAACTTCACCGCCTGGAGCCGCGTCGCCGTGGACGAGGACGAACTGGACACGGTGTTTGTGGACGAGCATACGGTGACCGCCGAACTGGACGAGCCGCCGGAGGTGGGAGCGCCCGTGACCGTCCGCCAGCGGGCGGCCAACAAATCCGGCGTCCTGGCCGAGAGCAGCGCGTATACGTGGCAATAACGAACGCCCCGTCTCCGCTTGGAGGCGGGGCGCCTTCGTCGCCGGAAATGGGAATGCCTGATCCGCGCGGATCAGGCATTCCCTTGCTCAGGGCGGCGGGCAGGTCATCAGCAGCGCTCGATCCAGTGCTGGTCGTCGGGCTCAAAGACCACCTTTTCATAGGCGGGCACGTCCATCATCACGCCGGTCCAGTCGGAGTGGATGTCCCCGTTCTGCTTGATGATGACGTCGTACAATATGTCGTAGGTGACGCCGTCGGGACCGGTCTCGGTGATGGTGCTGTAGGGCAGGGTCTTGTGGTAGGTGATCTCCACGCCTTCGTACTCGAAGTGGTAGCCGTTGCGCATCCGGCAGCCGTCCAGCCCTTTGTAGGTGAAGTACTTTTTCAGGTCGTGGAGGATCTTGTCGTCCTCCTCCCGATAGAGGTTCTCCGGCGTGGTGTCCGTATAGTCGTACCGGAACTGGATGGATACGCCCCGGCCCTTCCACCGCCGGACAAAGGCGGGCAGGTCCTGGCCGGGATAGTTCTTCCACAGCACGCAGTTGACCCGTGCCGGGACCGGCAGCCTGCCGATCAGCTCGTCCGGCGATTCCTCCACGTACTTCTGCATGTGCCGGGAGATGTTCACGCAGGTGACCTTATCCCTGTTGCGGGAGAAGAAGGCCAGGATATCCTCCTGGGTCTGGTCCTCGAACACGGGCAGGGTGGTGTTGATGAATACCCGATGGGTGGCGGGCACGCAGTCCAGCATGGTCTGCAGGGAGTCCAGGTTGGCCATGGGCTCGCCGCCGGTGAATACGAAGTCGCACCGGGGGGTGATGGCGTCCATGCGCCGGATGCTGGCGCAGATCTTCTCCAGGCTGAAGCCGGTCATGTCGGCGTATTCCTGCTTGTTGATGCAAAACGGGCAGTGGTTCCGGCAATCGTAGGGCACGAACACGGTGACGGTGGCGCCGCCTTCTCTTGTCTTGTAAGGGTTGGGCATAGGTCCTGTCCTCAACGTATGTTCGAAATATTGGGAATTGGCAAGTTATTGTACCACAATATTTCACAAAAAGGAAGAGGGGCGGCATGATATTTTCCACCGCTGGGCGGCGTATCGGACCGGCGGAGACATATGGCTTGACACAACTGTTTCCGGGGAGGTAAAATGCGCTTGGAATATGCAGGATATGGCATTTGACGGACCGTGGCGGCGAAGGAGGAAGGAACTATGGCAAAGCGCGCGGTGCTTCTGCTTCTGGCGTTTATGGCGGGGATCTCGCTCTTCGCCGCGCCAACCGCGGCGGCCGCGGAGGAGAACGCCGGGGCCGCAAGGGTGTCCGCTCCGGGCTCTGCGGCGAACGGGGCGGGATATGTCATCGAGGTGACGAAGAAGGATATCGACGAGCTCGGCGCTGGGGCGGCGATACAGAACGCTTTGGACGAAGCGGCGAGAAAAGGCACGGCCGACGCGCCCTGCACGGTCAAGGTCCAGGCCGGGACCTATACGCTGACGAAGAGCAGCTTATCCATCGGAAGCAATACCACGCTGGAGCTGACGGGCGTGACGCTGAAGCGCAGCGGCATGTCCGCCAGAGGGTTTTCCCACAACATGGTCTTTCTGGGACTGAAGGACCAGCGCTATCCCGACAATCTTCCCAGCACGGGCGCCAAGGGCTACGCTTTCACGAACATCGCCATCAGGGGAGGCACGCTGGACGGCGGCGGCGGCAATACGACTATGCTGAAGATCTGTCATGCCTCCGGCGTCACGCTGAGCGGCGTCACGCTCACGAACGCGCACAACGCGCATCTCGTGGAGATAGCCGGGGCGAAGGACGTCGCCATCAGCGGCTGCAATTTCTCCAACCAGGCCCTGGACGTGGACGTGAATCGCCGGACCCTTGAGGCGATCCAGCTGGACGTTCTCAGCAGCACCCATATATTTGGCTACCGGGCGGAGCCCCTGGCCATGCAGAACATAAAGATCACCAACTGTACGTTCCGAAACGTGCCTCGGGGCGTGGGCGGCCATACCCTTATCCAAAACTGTCCTATCAGCGGCGTCACCGTGTCCGGCTGCACGTTCAGCGACATCAAGAGCGCGGCGATCTTTACATACGGATGGACCAACTGCGATTTTTCCGGCAACGTCATCACGAACACCCATCGCGGCGTGGTCGTGGGCTCCATCAGCGAACGGGGCGGGAATGTTTTCCAGCCCAGCGCCGTGGCAGCGGAGGGGAAGGTGACCACGAGCTATCCCGACGGCTATATCGCGCCCGCCGCCGATCAGAAAATCGTGATCGACAACAACAAAGTCACTCTCGGCGCGACCCCCGACCCATACGGCGCGAGCGAGTCCAGCGGCGTCACCGTGGTGGGGGAGGAGATCACCGGCGCTACCGGCATCCCCAAGGGGAATTATTATATCAGCGGCGTGAAGATCACAAACAATACCATCGACGGGATCGGTCACGGTATCCGGCTTTTGAACGCGCGCAATTCCGATATCTCCGGCAATAACGTCACATTCAGCGGCTCCAGCGGCAATTATTACGGGATATCCGCGGGCCGGACCAGCAACGGCGGCTCCATCACCGGCAATACCGTCAGGAACGCAAAGGTCTCGGCGATCGCCGTGTATGGGTCCTCCGTCAACGACGTCACGGGCAATACGATCGAGGGAGCCGGGAAATACGGCGTCGAGGTGAGGGGGAAAGCCACGGTAACGAGGCTCGACGGCAATACGGTCTCGGGTACGAAGGACGCCGGTATAACCGTCTATGAGCAGTCCACCGCCGCCATCCGGAATAACGGAGTGTCCGGCAGCGGCAGCCACGGCGTCGCCGTGCTGGACGGCTCCACCGTGACGGTCTCCGACAACACCATCACATCCCCGGGCAGCGCCGGTATCTACGGGTCCGCATCCACCGTCACCGCCAGCGGGAACAGCGTCACGAAAAGCGCCAACAACAGCATCCACCTGAACTCCTGTACCGGCAGCAAGCTCAGCGGCAACACTGTTTCCGGGTCCAAGGCGGCGGGCATCCGCATCGTGAACGGGTCCGACGTGACCGTGGGCGCCGGGAATAAGGTCACGAATTCCGCGACCCAGGGGATCAGCGTGCAGGATTCCAAGGCCACGGTGACGAACAATACCGTCGAGAGCTCCGGGAAAAACGGCGTTTATCTGGACGGCGCGACCTTTGCCGTGAAGGACAATACCGTCAAAACGAGCGCCGGGAGCAATATCTACGTCAAGGACAGCGAGAAGAACAAGTCCTCCGGCAGCATAACGGACAATAAGCTGTTCGGCAGCGGTATTTCCGACCACAGCACTGGGAAGGTGACGGAGAGCGGGAATATCGTCACCGTGAACGAGCCGAAGCTGACCGGCGTGACGGTGACGCCCGGCGCGGTGAAGATCGCCTGGGAGGCGGTGCCCGGCACACCCAGGTACCGGGTGTACTACAAGACCGGCGACAGCGGCTGGACGAGGATCGCGGATACCTCCGACCTCAGCTATACCTGGAAGGACGCCGCCGGTAACAGGACCTATGCCTTCACGGTGCGCGGCGTCTCCGCCGATGGGAAGAGCTTCACCAGCGACTATGACAAGACCGGCATAAGCGTAAAGGTTCCCTATCTTGCGACGCCCGCCGTCTCCTCCCTCTCCAACACGGGGGACGGCGTAAAGATCGCCTGGGGCGCGGTAGAGGGCGCGGCCAAGTACCGGGTGTACCGCAGGAACGATGACGGCGGCTGGACGAGGATCGCGGATACCGCCTCCGCCAGCTACACCTGGACGGGAGCCCAAAACGGCACGGAATATACCTTTACGGTCCGGTGCGTCACGAGCGACGGGAAGGATTTTACCAGCGACTATGACAGGACCGGCAAGAGCATCACCTACCATGCCGCGCCCACGGTTGAGATCGAAAATGCGGCCGACGGCATCCGGGTGAGCTGGAACGCGGTGTCGGGCTCTCCGCTGTACATGGTGTACTACAAGGAAAACGACGGCGACTGGCATAGGATCGGCACCACCGCCAACACCACCTATACCCGCGCAGCGAAGCATCTGGAAGAGGGCGCGACGTACCAGTTCACGGTCCGCTGCTGCGCCGACGACAAAACGACCCTGCTGAGCGGGTACAAGGCCAGCAACGCGCTGGTATTCACGGGATAACATAAAGACGCGCTCACCCTCCGGCACACGCCGGAGGGTGAGCGCGTCTCTGCGGGATTGGTTATTGTGTTCCGGGCCATCTTACCCAGGGAGGCGCCGCCGCCTATACTCACCGCGGCTACGAGCTGAACAGCGATACCTATGACGCGGACAATGGAGAAGGTGGGGCCGGTCATGTGTGATCTGCGTGTAGGCGCGAGACGAAGAGCGCGGCGGATGGTATGACGAATGCTTATCTGGCATCCATTAAAAGTCTCATGGAGAAGATGTCATACGCTCTTGATTACACCGGAAAAGAAACCGTTGGGATCTCAGCGATCCCAACGGTTTCCCGGTTTTTGGTGCGGGTAGGGAGATTTGAACTCCCACGGTCGCCCACTGGAACCTAAATCCAGCGTGTCTGCCAATTCCACCATACCCGCGGACGCGGTGACATTATACCGTAAAATATCATCCGTTGCAAGGCCCCGGAGCGTTTGAAACGCTTTCGACGTAGTTGACGGATGTACTGATTTCTGCTATTATAAAGCTTAAGGAATTGCCACGGCGCGGTCGCGGCCGCGCCGGAGGAAGGAGCGTGTCATGGCAAACAGGATCGTTACCATCAGCCGGGAATTCGGCAGCGGGGGCCGCACCGTGGGGAAACATCTGGCGGAAAAGCTCGGAATCCCCTGCTTCGACCAGGAGCTTTTGGAGAAGATCGCCGAGGAGAGCGGACTTGCCAAGGAATACATAGCCGAGCGCGGAGAATATACCCCCAAGGGCGGATGGCTCGCCACCGCCTTTGCCGACCGTTCCGTGAACGGCCTGTCCATCCAGGACTATCTCTGGACCGTGCAGCGCAAGCTGATCCTGGAGATCGCGGAAAAGCAATCCTGCGTCATCGTGGGCCGGTGCGCCGACTATATCCTGGAGGGGAAGCAGGACCTGCTGAAGGTGTTCGTCTACGCCTCCATGGAAAAGCGCGCCGAGCGCATCGTGAAGCTCTATGGGGAGACCAGCGACAGCCCGGAAAAGCGCCTGCGGGACAAGGATAAGCGCCGGGCCGCCTACTACCAGTTCTACACGGACATGGAGTGGGGCAAGGTCCAGCACTATCACATCGCCCTGGACAGCGGCACGCTGGGCGTGGACAAGTGCGTGGACATCATCGCGAGCCTGTACTGAGCCATAGCGGATATGATCTGGCGGGAAGCTGAAAACAGCTTCCCGCTTTTAATATTCGATCACATAGTGGTCATAGGCGTTGATGACGGTCGTGGAGCCGTATTGGCACCGCTGGGGGATGTCGTGGCTGTAGGTGCGGTGGATGTGGCCGTGGATGAAATACCTGGGCGCGTATTTGTCCATCAGCTCCAGAAAACAGGAAAATCCCCGGTGAGAGAGGGTGTCGAAGTCATTCAGGCCACGGGCGGGGGCGTGGGTCAGCAGGATGTCGAAGCCGCCGTGCTTTCGCAGCTGGAACCACAGCTTCCGGATGCGCCGGACCATCTGCTTCTCGGTGTACATACACTCGCCGTTCCGGTAGCGGTAGGAGCCGCCCAAGCCCAGGATGCGCACGCCCTTGACCTGCACGATCTGATCCTCCGCGCACAGACAGCCCTCCGGCGGATGGGTCAGGAAGGCGTCGTCGTGATTGCCCCGGACATAGACCAGCGGACAGTGGGCCATGGTGACCAGAAACTCCAGATATACCGGGCGCAGGTCGCCGCAGGCCAGGATCAGGTCGAACTCGTCCAGCGATCCGGGCTGATAATACTCATAATAGCGGGGGGAGGGCACATCGGAAACGGCCAGTATCCGCATGGGGCCACCTCTTTCTCTAATCAGTTCTCCTGTTTCGACGTCATGATACCGGCGATGCCTACGGTGAGGCGGGCGGTCTCGTCCAGTTCCCCCCAGGCGGGGATGGCGCCGACCACGTTCTCGTTCAGCCAGGTCATGTCGATGATCTGCTCGGGACTGAGGGTCTGGTCCCTGACCGCGACGGGGTGACCGGACTGGTCGTACAGAGGGCCCCGGAAGGGCTCGCACATACCGGCGCGGAAGCTCCGGCCCAGAAATTCCGCCATTTTCCGTGTGGCCGCGGGCAGCTTGTCGGAATAGCGCATCTCCACCACGCCTGCGGACATGCCCCAGTAGTAATTGAGCGCCTTGGCACTGCGGTCCGCCTCCGACTGGAAGGTTTTGTCCTGAATGCGCCGGAGGATGGTCTCATAGTATACGCCCCACTGCCACACGGGCCGGGCCAGATTCACCGTGCCGTTTTCCGTCACGATGGCCAGGCCGAAGGGGGTGTGGCCGCTGTCCCGGAGCCGGGCCAGGTCCTGGGAGGAGATCAGCCGGACGCCCTGACCGGCGAGCCTTTCCATGGCGCTGCCGAGCCCGCCCACGGAGGACCACTCCAGCCGGACCTTGGCGCGGGGATTGATGGACTGTACGCCCAGGGCGAAGGCGTTGATGCCCGCCACCTGGCCGTAGATGGGGTAATCGCAGATATAGCCCACGTCGTCGCCGCCCGCCAGGGAGCCCGCCATGACGCCCGCGATGAACTTGGCCTCGTACATCCGGGCGTAGTAGGTGCGTATGTACCGGTGGGACATGTTGAGGGAGCAGTTGAGGATGGTGAGCTTGGGGTCGTCCACGGCGGCCCGGAGGCTGGCGGGCAGCAGCCGGGGGGAGGTGGTGAAGATCACGGTGTTGCCGTCGGCGATGGCCTCGTGGATCACGTCCAGGGGGTCCGCGTCCAGGGCGTTGAAATAGGCGGCGGTCTCGATCTTGTCCCCAAAGACCCGCTGCACATGCTGTCGGCCCAGCTCGTGGCCGAAGGTCCAGCCGGACAGGTCCGGGTCCTTGTCGTGGATGAAGGCCACCTTCATGGGCTTTTCAGCCTTGGGCAGCACCTTGGCCAGAAGCCCCTCGGACTTTTCCTCCTCCGGGGCCAGCTTCACGTCGATGGAGGGGCTCTCCTGCTGGAGGGTGATCTCCTCCCACACGTGGGCCACGGACTTTTTCAGCTGCTGATCGGTCTTCTGGCGCAGGTCCTGATAGCCGTAGACCTCCAGATAGGCCAGCAGCGCGTCGCCCACGGTGGAGGAGAGCTGCCGCCCGCCTCTGGCCTCGTAGGCCTGGCGGAAGCAGTAATAGGCCGCGCGGAAGTTGGCGCGGTCGTCGTCCGACCACAGCTCCCCGGCGGATTTGCCCAGAAGCTGCTGGAGCCTGGCGCAGCTGCCGGGCTTGGTGAATTCGATATAATTGGTCCGGCTGACCCGGTAGAAGTCGATGAGCTCGAAATACATCTCCGTCTCCGGGTCGCTGCGGACCTCGGGCAGGACGCGGGTCACATGGGCGTCCACCGACTCGGCGCCGAAAAAGCGCAGCACGCTGACGCGCTTGTTGCCCTCCTCCACGTAATACCGGTTCATGTACTCATAGACCTTGATGGGGTCCCGGATGCCGATGTCCAGATGGGCCTGGCACAGGGACTGCCATTTGCTGGAAAATTCGGAGCCGACGGGCAGCAGGGGCATGAAATTCCGGGCGAAGGCGTTGGTGCGGCCTGCGGAGCGGGTGCCCACGATGAATTCCATGGGGATGGAGGCGATGCCCAGATCTATCCCGCCGGAGAAGCGGTCCGCCGTCACAAAGGCGTCCAGCGCCGGGGGATAGGGGTGCTGTCCCGCGGCGGTGCAGCGGCGGAATTCCTTCTGGGCCAGCTTCTGCGCTTCGGCGTAATATGTAGAGTGCATAGACGTTTCCTTTCCGATGATACCGGCCTATGCGGCGTTGTTTTCAAGGCGCATTGTACACTGTTCCCACCGCCGCACACAAGAGCGATTTTAGCCAAAATGGCGCGGCATTGCCGCGCCATTCCTTGTGCCGTCTGCACCCTGAGACAGGCTCACTCCAGCCGGAAGGTGACCTCCCAGGGACCCTCCACTCTGTCCGCCCCCAGCCAAAAATGGCCGTTCAGGGCGTATCGGGACGCCTCGTCCGGGGAAAGGTCGAACACATAGTCCTCATAGCTGCCGGTCTCTTCCTCGTCCCAGAAGCTGACGGAGTACGTATAGCCCTTCTGGCCGCCGCTTGCGTCGGTGAGGTACAGATAGCCATGGTCGTCGCGGGTGATGATGTCCTCGTAGTGGAGCTGGATATGGAGCCGCCCGTCGATCCAGCCCATGGCGGTGACGGCGGCGCCGTCACCCACGGTGTAAAGGGGATCGCCGGGGACCAGATAGGCCCGGTCCTCATAGTCCTCCGGGAACGAACCCTCCTCGCCGCCGCCAGCCCCCCGAAAGCGCGGGCCGGTCTGCAGGTTGGGGTCCGTCTCCGCCTGGCGCAGGTCCAGGTCCAGGGGCCCGTCCGTCTCCTGCTTGTGGCTGAGAAGCTCCCGGACCTCTAAGGTCACTTTGCCGGGACGGAGCATTTTGCCGTCCAGATGGGCCAGCTGGATCAGGAAAGAGACGGTGTGGGTCTCGTCGTCGTAGCCCAGGGCTTCGCAGCCGCCGGAGCAGTCGAAGAAGGAGTGCGGGTAGCGAAGGGAATAGCTGTCAAAAAGGTCTGTGGTACCGTCCAGCCGCCCGCCCTCCAGGTCTTGCAGGGACAGCTTGACGAGGCCGACGCCGTTTTCGATGACGGCGCTGTCCACGGTCATGCGCACGCCGTTTGCTTCGCAGGACTCGTTCACGGGCTTGAGGGCCTGGGCGACGGTGGGGGAGAAGTCGTACAAAATGGCATAGCCCGTATCGGTATAGGCCGCCGCCGGGACCGTCAGGACCAGACACAGCACCAGCACGGCGGCGATAGCGGCCAGGGGGCGGACGGCTCGCCGGGGTCGGACCGGGGCCTCCGCGTCCCGGACGCGGCGGTCGGGGATGTCGTTCAGGGCGTTCAAAATGTTTTCCGCGTTCATAAGAGATATCCTTCCTTTTTCAGGTGGGCCAGCAGCTTTGCCCGTGTCCGGGCCAGCATGGACTTTACCTTGCTCTGGGAAAAGCCGTAGCGCCGGCATATGGCGGCGATGGGGTCCAGAAACCAGTACCGGCGCAAAAATACCCGTCGCTCCGTGTCCGGCAGACCGTCCAGGAACCGGTCCAGAGCCTCGGTCAGCTCCGCCTCCTCCACGGCCCGGGCGGGGTCGTCTCCGCCGGGGAGGATGGCGGAAAGCTCCTCCAGCGCCGCCTCCGGCTCGCCGCCGCCCCGCTTTTTTGCGTCTCTGGTCCGCCAGAGCTTGAGGGCGGCCCGGCGGGTGAGCTTGGCCAGGTATGTGCGCAGGTCCTCCGGCCGATGGGGCGGGATGGAGCTCCAGGCGGCCAGGTATGCGTCGTTCACGGCCTCGTCGATGTCCCGGCTGTCCGGCAGGATGTTTGCCGCCACGGTCCGGCAGTAGGCGCCGTATTTGGCCGCGGTCTCGTCCACGGCGGTCTCGGACCGGGCAAAAAACCGGTCCAATATGGCGCTGTCGTCCATGGCGTTCCCACCTTTGCATGTTTTTTGAAGGGCCCTTCACTCTTATACTGCCGAAAAATACGGTTTGGTCGCGGGAAACAGGGAAAAAGCCCCCTTGTGCAAAGGGGGCTTTTAGATCCTTCCGCTTTGAAAGCCTCCCCTGTGTAAGGGGAGGTGGGCGCCGCTTTGCGGCGCTCGGAGGGGTTGATTGCTAGAGCTGTGCGTTTCAACGGACCTGGTCTAGCAAGCAATCCCCCAGTCACCGCCTGACGGCGGCGACAGCCCCCTTTACACAAGGGGGCCGTCCATAATGTACGGTGTGTTTATATCATATCCAGATACAGTTTTCCGTACTCGTAGGCCCAGTTGTCGCAGCTGTAGTCCACGGCCATGGCCTGCTTGACGACGCGGGCCATGGCGGGCTTGTCCCAGTACAGGGCCAGGGCCCGGCGGACCGCGTCGGCCATGTCGTAGCCGTCCATGCGGGAGAAGGTGATGCCGGTGCCGTCGCCGGTGTACATGTTGTAGGGCTGGACCGTATCCCGCAGGCCGCCGGTCTCCCGGACGATGGGCAGAGTGCCGTAGGCCATGGCGATGAGCTGGGAGATACCGCAGGGCTCGAACCGGGAGGGCATGAGGAAGAAGTCGCACCCGGCGTAGATGTGGTGGCTCAGGTCGTCGTCGTAGCCGATCCAGGCGCAGGCCCGGCCGGGATGCCGGTCCTGGAGGCCCCGGAGCCAGTCCTCATACTTGCGGCTGCCGTTGCCCAGCAGCACGAAGGCCATGTCGTTGTCCCACAGAAGCTGGTCCATGGCGGCCATGACCAGTTCCAGACCCTTCTGCTCCACCAGGCGGGTCACCATGCCGACGAGGGGCCGGTCCGGGACGACCTCCAGGCCGGTCTCCTCCATGAGGGTGGTCTTGCACTGGATCTTGCCCTTCATCTTGGAGGCGGTGAAGTTGGCGGGGATGCGCTTGTCCGTGCCGGGACGCCAGACGCTCTTGTCGATACCGTTGACGATGCCGGTCACGTCGCCCCGGAAGCTGAGCACGCTCTCCAGCCCCTCGCCGTATTCCCAGGTGCAGATCTCACGGGCGTAGGAGGGACTGACCGTGTTGACCCGGTCGGCCATGACGCAGCCCGCCTTCAGGAAGCAGGCCATGCCGTAGCGCTCCATGAGCCCCAGGCACCCGTCGGGGATGGACAGGAAGTCCTGGACGAAATCAAATTTGCACAGGCCCTGATAGGCGATGTTGTGGATGGTGAGCAGGGTGCGGGTGCCGCCCATGGCCGAGTCGATGTACTGGGTCTTGAGCAGCAGTGGCAGCATGCCGACATGCCAGTCGTTGCAGTGCATCACGTCGGGGATGAAGTCCAGCCGGAACAGGGCCTCGGGCACGGCCCGGGTGAAGAAGGCGTACTGCTCGCCCTCCCGGTCGGGGATGTAGATGGGACCGGAGAAATACTCCTCGTTCTCAATCAGCCATATGCACACCCCGTCCAGCGTGAGCCGGTTCACGCCCACGAACTTGGTCCGCCAGCCCAGAGAGACGTAGAAGCTGAACAGGTACTCCACCTGGTCGCCGTACTTGTCCTTGATGACGCGGTGGTAGGGGATCATGATCCGGGCGTCGAAGCCCAGCTTGTTCAGGTACTTGGGCAGGGTGCCCACCACGTCGGCCAGTCCGCCGGTCTTGGCCAGCGGCGCGCACTCGGCGGCGGTCAGAAGGATGCGGGCGGGACGGTCCAGGCCCTTTTCGGCGGCCATGGCGGCCAGCTGGTCCCTTATTTCTTTGATCTGCATGGCGTTTTCTCCTCCTCATAAGTGAAGTATTGCACGGACAGCGGCGGCAGGCCCAGATGGACCCGATGGGAGAACTCCCGGAAACTCTTGGCCTCGTATTTTTTCCGGGGCAGGGCATGTCCCGTGCCGCCGTAGCGGGGATCGTCGCTGTTCAGGAGCTTTTTGAGCTTGCCGTTGCCGGGCAGGCCGATGACGAAGTCGTCGTAGAACATGGGGGTGAAGTTGCACACGCACACGATGGGCTTTGCCTTTTTCCGGTCCTTGGGCCAGCGGATGAAGGCGATGGAGCTCTTGTCCCGGTCGTCGGGGTTGAGCCAGGTGAAGCCCTCCCAGCTGTCCTCGATCTGCCACAGGGCCGGTTGGGTCCCGTAGATACGGCCCAGCTCCGCGCAGAAGTCCTGCATTTGCTGGTGCTTGGGGTAGTCCAGCAGCAGCCAGTCCAGCTGCTGCTCATAGTTCCACTCGATGAACTGGGCAAACTCCCCGCCCATGAAGGTGAGCTTCTTGCCCGGATGGGCGAACTGGTAGCCGTACAGGGCACGGAGGTTGGCGAACTTGTCGTCGTAAAGGCCCGACATCTTCTGCACCATGGAGCACTTGCCGTGGACCACCTCGTCGTGGGAGTAGGCCAGGATATAGTACTCGGAGAAGGCGTACATCATGGAGAAGGTGAGCTTGTCGTGGTTGTAGGAGCGGAAGTAGGGGTCCAGCTTGAAGTAGTCCAGGGTGTCGTGCATGAAGCCCATGTCCCACTTGAAGGTGAAGCCCAGGCCGCCGTCGGACACGGGGGCGGTGATCTTTGCGTAGGCGGTGGACTCCTCCGCCACGGTGAAGGCGCCGGGGCAGCGGTCCGCCACGGCGGCGTTGAGCTGCTGCCAGAAGGTGTGGGCGTCGTAATTGATGTTGCCGCCGTCCCGGTTCGGCACCCACTCGCCCGCCTTGCGGCCATAGTCCAGATACAGCATGGAGCTGACCGCGTCGCACCGGAGCCCGTCCACATGGTACTGCTCCAGGAAGAACAGGGCCGAGTCGATGAGGAAGCCCCGCACGTCGGGGCTGGCGTAGTCGAACACCAGCGTGCCCCACTCGGCGTGCTCGCCGATCCGGGGGTCGGCGTACTCATACAGCGCCGTGCCGTCGAACTTGGCCAGGCCGTGCTCGTCCCTGGGGAAGTGGGCCGCCACCCAGTCCACGATCACGCCCACGCCCGCCTGGTGCAGCGTGTCCACAAAGGCCATGAAATCGTGAGGCGTGCCGTAGCGGCTGGTGGGGGCAAAGTAGCCCGTGGCCTGATAGCCCCAGCTGCCCACGAAGGGATACTCCGTCACCGGCAGCAGCTCCACATGGGTATAGCCCATCTTGCGGCAGTAGTCCGCCAGGATGGGCGCGATGTTCTTATAATTGGGGAAGGTCTCGCCCTCCGCCAGCCGCCAGGAGCCCAGGTGCATCTCATAGATGTTCATGGGCTCGGTCCGCAGATGGGTCTTGGGCCGGGCGCTCATCCACGCGCCGTCGCCCCAGCCGTAGCTGTCGAGCTGCCACACCTTGGAGCCGGTGGCGGGCCCGGTCTCGGCGTGGAAGGCAAAGGGGTCCGCCTTCAGGATGCACCGGCCGTCGGGACCGGTGACGGCGTATTTGTAGACCTGCCCGTGCTGGGCGCAGGGCACCGCCGCCGACCAGTAGCCCTCGAAGTCCTTTTCCATGGGCGCGGCGGCCGGGTCCCAGCCGTTGAAGTCGCCCACCACGGACACCGCCTGGGCGTTGGGCGCCCATACCCGGAAAATGTAGCCGTCATCCGCCTTGTGGCAGCCCAGATATTCGTGGGCGCGGTATGTGCAGTCGTTCAGAACACTCATATTTCCTCCCCTTCTGCGACATTTGTCGCGTCAATTCGTAAAGATTGACTAAATATATCATATACCATCCGGGGAGATTTTTCAATAATTGACAGATAAAAGATGTTATATTACAATGAGAAATGACCGTCAAAGGGGAAACACGTCCGCGGCGGATACCTCGAACGCCTGCCGCTGGAAGCTCTCGCCGTCGATGACCTTGGTGTAGGCCCGGCTCTGGAGACGACCCCGGACGGACAGCTGGGTCCCCACGGGAGAACCGGCCACGTCCCTGGCCTGCTGGCCCCAGGCGATGACGGGTATGTAATCGCTCCGGCGGTAGCGGCGGGCCACGGCCAGGATGAGGTCGCAGATCTCCCGGCCCATGGGCGTCACCCGCAGCACCGGCTCCTTGCACAGGTTGCCGGTGAGGGCGATGTGGTTCTCGTCGGCGCCGCCGGGGGCCAGCTCCCTGGCAAAGACGGTCAGCACCAGCCGGTTCCCCACGCCGCTTTTGTTGTTGAACGACCGGAGCTCTCCCGTGACGCGCACCGGGCCGGATTCCAAAAGCCCGTCCCTGGGCAGCAGCGATTCCCGCGCCACAATGTTCAGCGTGTCCGCCGTGCCGCTGAGCCGACAGACCTGCAGAGGGAAGATGAAAAACCGGATGCCCCGGCTCTCATGGGAATAGCGGGGGAGGGCGGTCACCGTGCCGCACAGCTCCGCCCGGTTGGCGACATATACCTCGTCCATGGACGCACCTCACAAGCGTTGATATCCAAACTTATGAGGCCCGGCCATGGGATATGAATGAAAACAAATAAGCGGGGCCGAGGCTCCGCGTGAGGAGGAACATTATGGAACTGAGCGAAATACTGCGCCGCTGCGACCACACCCTGCTGCGGCAGGACGCCACGGTCCGGGAGATCCGGGACCTGTGCGACGAGGCCATCCGCTACAACTGCGCCTCGGTGTGCATCCCGCCCTGCCATGTGGCCGGGGCCAAGCGCTACGTGGGAGGCAAACTGCCCATCTGCACGGTCATCGGCTTCCCCAACGGGTACAATACCACCCGCGTCAAGGTCCAGGAGGCCAGAGACGCCATTGAGAACGGCGCTTCCGAGATCGACATGGTGGCCGACCTGGCCATGGTCAGGGACGGCTGCTGGGACGATGTGCTCCGGGAGATCGTGGCCGTCCGGGACGCCACGGAGGGCTATATCCTGAAGGTCATCATCGAGACATGTCTGCTCACCGAGGCGGAGAAGAAAAAGATGTGCGAGATCGTCAGTTCCTCCGGCGCGGACTATATCAAGACCTCCACCGGCTTTTCCACCGGCGGCGCCACGCGGGAGGACGTGCAGCTTTTAAGGGCCTGCTGCGGCCCCCATGTGAAGGTGAAGGCCGCGGGCGGCATCAAGACCATCCAGGATGCCGAGGACATGATCGCCCTGGGGGCGGACCGCCTGGGCACCAGCCGCATCGTGAAGCTGGCCGTGGAGATGGAGAAGGCGGCCGTGGCGGCCATGCCCACGCCCGCCGCGCCTGCGGCCGCGCCCGCTCCCGCGGCGCCCGTCCAGGCCCCGGCCCCGGAACAGGAGAGCGCGCCCGCAGAGGGTGAAGCGCCCGCCGGAGCGGCCGATTCACAGCCCCCGGTGGAATACTGAGCCGTACAGGAACCGGGACAGGGCGCAGCCGGGCACGCTCAGCAAAAACCAGTACGCGGCGTACCGCAGGCAGATCTGGCCGTACAGATTCATGGGCTGGCCCGAGTAGTCCCACACGTTCCACTTCAGACGCATGTTGACCACCGCCCCCGTCACGAATTCCACGGCGCTGATGAGCGCGGCGCACAGCACGTACTGCCAGAACCGGCCAAGGCTCGTGGCCGTGGCGGTCAGGTACATGAGCAGAAAGCATACGCCCCCGGCCAGCAGCATGGTCCAGTGGGTCCGGCCCCGCCAGAGGAGCTCGATGACGCCGTAGGCCAGGCCGCCGATATAAAATACGATCAATAGTTCAAATCCTCTTGCCATGTATGAGATTTTTCCCCGAAATGCGGGAAAATAGTCTTGACAAAGGCTGTGGAGACTGGTATATTATTCAAGCAAAAGCAGGACGCAGCGGTATCCGTCCTCGCCCGGCCGCCCCTTTATACGGCGCGCGCCGAGGCTCAGAACCGTTTTTCCGGTCGGGAAAATGTGTTTACGCGCGGATACGTCCTGTATCCGCGCTTTTGTTATAGATCACAAGGAGGTGCTCTGGCAATAGCGAACGTGGCTCATCCTCTCAACGAGGATATCCGGGAACCGCAGGTCCGCCTGATCGGTGACGACGGGGAACAGCTGGGGATCATGTCCTCGGAGGAGGCTCTTAAGATCGCCCAGGAGCGGGAGCTTGATCTTGTCATGATCTCTCCGGTGGCAAAGCCCCCGGTGTGTAAGGTCATGGACTATGGCAAGTTCCGTTTCGAGCAGGCCAAGCGGGAGAAAGAGGCCCGGAAGAATCAGCATGTCATCGAGGTCAAGGAGATCCGTATGTCGCCGTCCATCGGCGAGAACGACTTCTTGGTCAAGCTTCGCAACGGCCAGAAATTCCTGGCCGAGGGGAACCGGCTGAAGGTAACGGTGCGGTTCCGCGGCCGCGAGATGGCGCACACCGACCTGGGCAAGCAGCTTCTGGAGCGGTTTGCCGCGGAGTGCGACGACATCGCCAAGTTAGATAAGGGCGCGAAGCTGGAGGGGCGGCTCATGACCGAGTTCCTCTCGCCAAGAGCCCAGTCCCCGCAAAAGAAACAGCCAAAGCAAGAAAAAGCAAAGGAGACGAACTGAAATGCCGAAACTGAAGACCCACAGCGCTTCCAAAAAGCGCTTCTCCCTGACCAAAAACGGCAAGGTCAAGCGTGCCCACGCCTTCAAGAGCCATCTGCTCAACGGCCACGGCAAGACCACCAAGCGCAAGCGCGGCCTCCGCAAGGGCGCCTATGCCGACAGCACCAACGCTGCCACGGTCAAGCGCATGATCCCGTACAAATAAGGAGGATAACGAAAGATGGCACGTATCAAGGGCGCGATGATGACGCGCAAGAGAAGAAATAAGATCCTCGGCATGGCCAAGGGTTACTGGGGCAGCAAGTCCCGGCATTATAAGATGGCCAACCAGGCCGTCATGAAGAGCCTCCGCTACGCCTATGTGGGCCGCAAGCAGCGCAAGCGCGATTTCCGCCAGCTGTGGATCGCCCGTATCAGCGCGGCCTGCAAGCTCAACGGCATGAACTACTCCACCTTCATGCACGGCCTGAAGACCGCCGGTATCCAGATGAACCGGAAGATGCTCTCCGAGACCGCGATCAACGACCCCGCCGCCTTCACCGCCCTGGTGGAGAAGGCCAAAGCGGCGCTCTGAGTCGTTTGAAAGCCGGAGGCTTTCAAACGAGAAGGTTACGGCCCGCTGCAGCGCAAAGCGCCTCCGCATTCGCGGAGGCGCTTCACGTTTGCGGGCCGAGAAGTATGATTTCCGAGGTACACGCCCCCGGAAATCATATCGAACTTTATTCGGCTCTGCGGAGCCGAACTCTGCGAGGCTTTTTGGACAGAAACTGGCCGTTCCGCCGCAGAGCAGGACCGCATAAAAAGTTCCGGGCTCCTTGATAAGGAGCCCGGAGCTTTTTAAGGATGAAGAGAGGGTCAGGACCGATCCATCAGGGCGTTGATACAGTTCGTGCAGATGTTTTTGCCCTTATAGCTGATGATGCCCTTGGAGCTGTCGCAGAACACACACGCCGGCTGATATTTCTTCAGCATGATCGTGTCCTCGGACACGAAGATCTCCAGCGCGTCCCGTTCCGCGATGTCCAGCGTCCGGCGCAGCTCGATGGGCAGCACGATGCGCCCCAGCTCATCCACCTTGCGTACGATCCCGGTCGATTTCATAGGCGTCCCCCTGTTCCCTAGATTTTCCTATAAAGAACCTAACATACAAAATAGGCAAAGTCAACGGGGCAAACGGGAACAGGAAACAAGTTTAGTGAATATTCACTATATGTTAATTCCAGCTTTTACCACGAAATTCCATTAGTTTCCAAACCGGCCGGTCAGGTCTTGTGAAATGAGCACAAACGCCCGTGTCACATGGATTCCGGCGCGGAGACGCCCAGGATGCCCAGGGCGTTTTCCAGCACCTGCTTCGCGGCGGCGGCCAGAGCCAGCCGGGTCCGGGCCACGGCGGTCTCCTCGCCCCGGATGCGGCAGGCGTTGTAGAATTTGTGGAACCGGGAGGCCAGCTCCGTGGCGTAGCGGTTGATGCGGGAGGGGTCCAGCTCCGCCGCGGCGGCCTGGATCTCGCCGGGGAAGGCGGCGATGGCCTTGATAAGGTCCCGTTCCTGGGCCGTGGACAGCAGGGAGGCGTCCGCGTGGTCCGGCACGGTCAGACCGTCCGCGGCCAGCGTGGCCAGCAGGGAGCAGATGCGGGCGTGGGCGTACTGGACATAATAGACCGGGTTCTCGCTGTCCTGGCGCACGGCCAGGTCCAGGTCGAACTCCAGATGACTGCCGGGGCTGGCGTTGAAGAAGTACCGGCAGGGGTCGGGGCCGATCTCGTCCATCAGGTCCGCCAGCGTGAGGGCCTTGCCCGTGCGCTTGGAGACCTTCACGGTCTCGCCGTTTCTCGTCAGGCGGACCATCTGCATGATGAGAAAGTCCAGGGCACGGCCGTTGAGCCCCAGCTCCGGGCACTTCATGGTCTGGCCAAAGCGGATGGCGTGGCCGTGGTGGTCCGCGCCCCACACGTCGACGACCCGGTCGAAGCCCCGCTCCACGAACTTGTTGCGGTGATAGGCGATGTCCACGGCGTAATAGGTCCAGGTGCCGTCGGCCCGGCGCATGCACTCGTCCTTGTCCGCGCCGAAATCGGTGTTCCGCAGCCAGAGCTGGCCGTCCTTTTCATAGGTGTGGCCGCTTTTGGCGAGGATGTCCACCGTCTCGGCCACATAGCCGGACTCGTGCAGCTCCGTCTCCAAAAACCACCGGTCGAATTTGATGCCGTAGCGCTCCAGGTCCTCCCGCATCCGGTCGATGTTCCGGGGGATGCCGTAGGAGATGAAAGCCGCCTGTCGCTGGTTGGATGGCATGGCGTCGTACTTGTCGCCATCCTTCTCGTATATTTCCCTGGCCAGGGCCCTGATATCGTCCCCGTGGTAGCCGTTGTCGGGGAACTCCACCGCGTCCTCGCCGTGGAGCAGCTGCAGATACCGGGCCTCCACGGACTGGCCGAACAGCTCCACCTGGTGGCCAGCGTTGTTTACATAAAACTCCCGCCACACGTCCCAGCCGGCCCAGTCCAGCACGGCGGCCATGGTGTCCCCCAGCACGCCGCCCCGGGCGTTGCCGATGGTCATGGGGCCGGTGGGGTTGGCGGAGACGAATTCCACCATCACCCGCTTGCCGTTTCGCGTCTCGCTGCGGCCATAGGCGATGCCCTCCGCCTTCACCGCGTCCAGCACGGCGGCGTACCAGCCGTCCGAGAGCCGGAAGTTCAAAAAGCCGGGACCGGCGGCCTCGGCGGCGGTGAAGAAGGAGCCGTCCAGCGCGATGTTTTTCAGGATATCCTCCGCGATGGTCCGGGGGGCGGTGCGCAGGGCTTTGGCTCCGGCCATGGCGTGGTTTGCGGCAAAGTCGCCGTTTTGGGTGTTCTTGGGGATGCTGACGGACCCGGAGGCGCCCTCCAGCGCCGGGACCGCCTTTTTGATGAGCGCGTCGATGTCCGACTTCGCCCGTTCGATCAGGTCAGCCATTTGTCTTCTCTTTCACGTTGATTTTGAATTGGTTGCGGCCCATGGGGGTGTGGTTGAAGTCGATCTCATAGTCCAGCTCCATGGTGCCCCCATGCTCGTCCAGCTTCGCGTCGATGCGGCGGGTGTCCACCCCCATGGTGGCGCTGCCGTAGGGGGTCTCGTAGAGGAAAAAGTCCTTCTGCCCCTCCCGGAACACCATCTCGGAGTTCAGGTTTCCCTCCCGGCGGAGCACCACGCCCATGGGGTTGATGGTGAAGGTGGTGCGGGTGCCGTCCAGCCCGGTCAGGTCGCTCTCCTCATAGGTGAAGCGGCTCTCCCCGTTCTCAAAGCCGTACTTGCCCGCCGTCACAAGCTCCACCGCGTCCTTTCCGCCGGACGGGTCCCGCTGGATACCGGTTATTGAAATGATCACGTCTCTCATATTCATGTGGTCCATCATAATACAAATCCGCGCTCAACACAAGGAAAAGTTCACATTCTGCCAAATATTCGTTAGCTTTGCCCTATAGAACATTATAACGTGTTCGTGCTATAATATAAGTGCGAAAGACCATAAGGAGGTGAGCGTCGTGACGATCGAGCTTACCGAAAAGGAATTCAGGCGCCTTCTGGACCTGGTGTACGTGGGGGATTGGGTACTCAACTCCGCCCGCGGCGAGGACCGGTTCGAGGACTATGATATGCTGCAGGAGAAGCTGTTTGCCATGTGCTCCCAGGCGGGTATGCGCTCGCTCATCGAGACGTGGCAGGGCCATGTGTTCCCCTCCCGCGCCTATGAGGAGGGCGGCATCCACGAGGCCATCGCGGACTATGAGGACGCGGTGTTCTTTGACATCCTGGCCGAGGAACTGGCCCGCCGGGACATGGAGGGCGAGGGCCTGGACGCCAACGACGAAAACGAGCTGATGAACCGTATTGAGGAGTATTACAGCGAGTTTGAGCAGCACGGCATCGACAACCTGACCGTGGAGCCGTGATCATTTTTTCAGCAGACCGTAAAGAAGCCGCCCGGAAAGCATCCGGGCGGTTTTTCGTTTCATTTTCAGTCCACGTCCAGCTTCTGTACGCTCCGCTCCAGGGTGAAGCCCCGGCCCCGGACCTCCTTGACCTGGGTGATGGTGATGAAGGCGGCCGGGTCCACGGTCTGGATCAGCTCCGTGGCGGCGTACAGCTTCCGCCGGGGGATGACGCACAGCACGCCCTTTTGCCGCTGCTGCATCGCGCCGGTCTGGATCTCCACCATAGTGGCGCCCGCCTCCAGCTCCGTCAGGATGCGGCGGCGGATCTCGTCGTACTGCTGGGACACGGCGAACAGCTGTATCTGCGCCAGCCCCATGATCATCACCTTGTCCAGCACCAGCGATTGCAGCACCAGCAGCACCAGCGCGTAGAGGACCGGCTCCGGCGACGAGAACAGCGCCTGGCCCCCGATCACCAGGATGTCCATGATATACACGCAGATGGACACGGGGATGTGGGTCCACTTGTGCAGCACAAGGCTTGCGATGTCCATGCCGCCGGTGGAGGAGCCCACCCGCATCACGACGCCCAGGGACGCCCCCATGAGCACGCCGCCGAACAGCGCCGCCACCAGCGGGTCGTGGGTGACCGCGCCGATGCCGGGGATGCGCTGCATCAGCGCCAGAAATGCCGGGTACAGCAGGGAGCTGGCCAATGTGGTGGTCACCAGCTTCCGCCCCAGCACCAGCCCGCCCAGCGCCAGCAGCGCTCCGTTCAGCACGAACACGATGGTGGCCGTCTCCGCCGGGAGCACCCGCGCCAGCACGATGGCCAGACCCGTGGTGCCGCCCATGATGAGGCCGTGGGGGATGATGAACGCCGCCACCGCAAAGGCCAGCAGGGCGTTCCCGGCCAGGATGGACGCGCATGTCCAGGCGAGTCCGGCGAGCTTTTTTGTGCGTTTCGTCATGGCGTTCCTCTCTTTTCCGGCGTCTGGCTCATACGTCGGAGCTGCCGTCCCGCTCCGGGCTCTCGGGCCCGAGGACGAACGGCGTGTTTTCGGCAGGCATGCAGCCGCAGGGGTCGGCCGCGAAGCTGAGGCCGCCGATGAAGTGTACGGTCCGGACGGGTATGGCGCTCGTGATCAGCGTGGCCAGCCACTGACGGTTCCGGTCGGTGGTATGGGCCGAGACCCACAGGTCCTTCGTGGTACGCATGCCCTGTGTCCCGGTGTGCGCGACGACGATATAGACGTGGAACCATGTCTTGCCGTCGGAGATCTGGATCAGGTCCCCTGCGGCGGCGTTTGCCAGACCGTTGGTGATCGTACCTATCGGGCCCGGGTCCTGCAGCCGTCCGGCAAGTATGTAGCGGGAAAACGGCTGGACGGCCGTCCAGTGGCCGAATACGTCATGGGAGAACTGATCGCTTTGAAACCATGCCCGCGGTCCGGTCCGGATCATGGGCGGCATCTTCAGGTTGACGGCGGCGGAGGTGTTCTTCCCGCCGAGGCCCGCCCATACGCATTGGGACGCGAAATTCTGGCAGTCCCCGCCAAGCCCCCGGTAGCTGAAAAAGAGACGGTTGTAGGACAGCGCGAACCGCTCCGCGTAGGCCACGGCCGCGGCGGCGTCGTAGGGCTCGAAGAACGGGTCCCCATCGGCGCGGAAGGCGTCCGGCGCGCCGGGACCAAAATACTCCGAAAGCGGGGCGCTTTGCCGCTGTTCCGACGGGTAGTTGAGGAAGGTCTTGACGTCGATGTCCGTGTCGCGGAAGGCGTCGTCAAAATCGCTGTCCGTGATGATGTCCGCCAAAAGCCATGTCCCGGCCACCCTGTTCAGCGCCATATCGTACCGGGTGGCCTCGGAGGTGTCGATATCGGGCACAGGCAGCAGAACGTAGTCGTATCGCTCAAAAACGGTGATCTCGGCGTAATCGCCGCTGATCCCCACCAGCCGGGCCCTCATCCGGTGTCTGCTTCTCAGCACGCGGGCGTCGTTCCGCTGCCGCAGACCGGCCTCCAGCTCGATGCGGTCGGCCATGTACTGAAGATGACGGAAAGCCGCTGAGTTCTGGTCGAAGAACGACAGAAAGTCGACGCAGCTTCCGAACTGTTCCAGCCGGGCGATGCGCGCCCGGAGAAAACGCTTTGCGACGCCGACGATCTGCCGCCTGTCGGAATGAGGACATGTTTTCATGAGCCGTACCTCGCAGTCTCTTTGGTAAGATCGATGTCCGCCGGGAACATATATATACAGTGTACCAATTTTCTCTCCGTTTGACAATCGTTTTATTCATGCCGCGCCGCGGGAAAGCTCCTCCGCATAAAAACCGGCCGTCTGTCCAAACTATGGGCAGGTGATCTTTTATGAATATGACCAACAGCGAATACAACGAATATATCAAAGGTATGGCGCCCAAGTCGCCTCTGGCGGGGGACCTGGTGAAGGCGTTCGTGGTAGGCGGACTGATCTGCTGCATCGGCGAGGGCCTGGCCATGCTCTATAAGGACTTCGCGGGCCTGCCCGAGGAGGACGCCGCCACGGCGGTGAGCATGACGCTGGTGTTTCTCTCGGCGCTGCTGACGGGACTGAACGTCTACGACAAGATAGCCCGGTTCGCCGGAGCGGGGACGCTGGTGCCCATCACGGGCTTCGCCAACTCCGTGGTGAGCCCGGCGCTGGAGTTCAAGACCGAGGGCTTCATCCTGGGCACGGCGGCAAAGATGTTCACCATCGCCGGACCCGTCATCACCTTCGGCATCACCGCCAGCGTGATCTACGGACTCATACTGTGTCTGCTAAAATAAACGCGGACGGACCTTCTCCCCCGGACCGGGGGAGAAATTTTTTTGCGATCCGTGAAAATATACCTTGACAGGCGAGGTAGCTCGTGGTATTATGCAATCACAAGATACTTCGTGAGATGAAGTACATCACGTTATGAAAGGAGGATGCGTCATGTCCATATCCGCGGATATCCTGCGGGGGCACACGGACACCATCATTTTGGCCCAGCTCATGGCCGGGGACAGCTACGGCTATGAGATCAACAAGAACATATCCCAGCGGGCGGGAGGCGCCTACGGCTTCAAGGAGGCCACGCTGTACACGGCCTTCAAGCGCCTGGAGCAGAACGGGATGATCGCCTCCTACTGGGGGGACGACGGGCCCGGCGCCCGGCGGCGGTATTACGCCATCACGGAGGCGGGCATGCGGCAGCTTGCCGCCGACCGGCAGGAGTGGAGCGAGACGAAAAAGGTGCTGGACGCGCTGATACTGACAAAGGAGGGTTGACCCATGGAGGACATCAAACGCAGATTTGCCAATGAGATCGCGGCGAAGCTGGCCGCGGCGGCGGAGAGCGACGCGAAATCGGAGATGATCGAGGAGCTGGCGGAGAATCTGGCCGGGCGGTATGAGGACATGACCGCGGGCGGCATGGAGCCGGACGAGGCTTTCTCCAAGGCCATGGAGGAGCTTGGCAGCGTGGATGAGCTGCTGGCCTATCTGGCCGCCCAGGAGCCAGAGGGCGGCGCCCCGGAGGGGGAAGACCCCAGGAACGATGTGGACGAGTTTTTCCGGACCCTGGGGGACATGAGCCGGACCATCGGGGACGTGGCAAAAGAGGCTGCCGGTGCAGCTAAGGACTTTTTCCGCAGCGACGACGTCCGCGCTGCCGTGGCGGAGGGCAAGCGGGCCGTCCGGGAGGCGAAAGAGCAGCTCAAGGGCGTGGCCGGCTCCGCCTGGGAGGGCGCTACGGTCCACATCCATGTGGACGACGACGGAACGGTGAGCGGCAAGGCAAGCAAGGCTAGGGACTTCGGCTGGTCGGACGCCGAGGATGAGGAGCAGGGCGTGCCCTCCCAAGGGGTGCTGCGTCTGGACGTGGAGACCACGGGCGACGTGGACATATCCCTGGACGGCGACCCGGAGGCCCCGATCCAGGTGGAGGGGAACATGTCCCGGATGGAGGTGTTCGTGGCGGAGGACGGCGTGCTGAAGGTGCGGCCGCTGCGCACGGCCAGTAACCAGTTTTTCACCTTCCGGGGCGCGTCCAGTCAGGACGTGTCGCTGACCATCCCGGCCCGGCGCTGGGAGAGCGTCCGGGTGTTCACCGCCACCGGCGACGTGGACATGGGCGATGACCTGGAGGTGGGCCAGCTGACCGTTCAGACGGCCAGCGGCGATATCGACTGCCAGGTGAAGAGCTGCGAGCGGGCGGAGCTCAGGACGGCCAGCGGCGACATTTACCTGGAGGGCAACGCCGCCCAGCTGCAGGCGGAGACCGCCAGCGGCGACGTGCACCTGGACGGGCCCATGGGCCAGGTGAAGGTATCCACGGCCAGCGGGGATGTGGAGCTTTCCGGCTCCGTGTGGAAGGCCCATGTCAAGAGCATGAGCGGCGACGTGTGGGTCAAGAGCATGACCCTTCCGGCGGAGCTGGAGCTGTCCTCCAAGAGCGGCGACGTGGAGGTCCGGGTCCCGGACAACGGCCCGTTCAAGGTGAACGCCTCCAGCGTCAGCGGTACGGTGGACCTGCGGCCCTTCGCCCAGTGGTCCTGGTCCGGGGAAGCCGATCCCGGCGCCCCCGTGCCCCGGTATTCTCTCAGCAGCATCAGCGGCGACGTGTCGCTGGATAAGTATTAAGGGGAGGAGATGTGCGTTCCATGGCAAGAAGCGACCATACCTCCGTTGAATATTCCTATTTGCTGGATGTGTTCAGCGGCAGCCTTTTCAACACGCCGAAGCTGGGGCCAGGGGAGGACGTGAAGCTGGAGTACCGCTTTGACTGTCCGGAGTTTCAGGAGCTTCGAGAGCGCTATCCTATCGAGAAGGCCGCCGGAAAGGGCGGGGACTTTCAGCGGGCGCTGCGGCTGTGCCGGTATCTGGCGCCCCGGCTGGAGCACAAGAGCGACTACGATAACCACGTCCCCTGCAACTCTCTGGCCCTGCTGGACTACTGCTTTGAGAAGAGCGGCGTGGGCATCAACTGCCTGAACAAGGCGAAGATCCTGGCGGAGTGCTGTCTGGCTCTGGGCATTTACGCCCGCCGGGTGGGCGGGATGCCCTGCTCCCCCTACGACGGGGACAACCATGTGGTCACGGAGATCTTTGACCGGCAGAGCGGAAAATGGGCGGCCCTGGACCCCACCTTCGGCAGCTCTTTCTCCGACGGCATGAAGCCCCTGGACTGCCTGGAGCTGCGGACCGCCTTCGGGGAGGGCAGACCGGTCTCCGCCGTGCTGAACCGGCAGACCCCGACGGATATCCGGGCGCTGCAAAAGCGCAACGCCGCGGTGAACTGGTACTATGCCAAGAATTCCCATTGGTTCTTCTTCGACACGGTGTCCGCCTTTGGCGTGCCGGAGGACAGCGTCCGGGTGTATGTGACGCCGGAGGGCTTCGATGTGCGGCGGTGGAAGGTCAGGAACGCGCAATACAGGGCGGAGAAGTACGGCGAGGATATGGGGGACGATCCGGCGAAGGCCGGAGCGCTTGACTTTCGCCTGGCCTCCCCCGCGGTATGGGACAGTCCGGCGGCATAGAGCGGTCGGAAAAAATATTGACCTCCTAAGTCAAAAGGGGCCGGTGCAGGTTTGCTTGCACCGGCCCTGTGATCTGTCAATGAATATGAAAAGGTAGTTGCCGCAAGGGGGAGCTCGAGGGGGACGGTAGTCCCGCCTCGAATGGGATCTGACGCCCCGCGCTTTGCGCGGCGAGCGGAGCGAGGACTTTTTTACCGCAAGCGGTACAAAAGTAACGGCGTCATTATGAAATAGTCGTTTGAAAGGCTATGCCTTTCAAACGACTATTTCATGTAATATGCCGCCACCACGCTGGAGACCAGGATGCCGTCCACCTCGCCCCGCATGAGGGCCTGGAACAGGCCGTCGGTATTGGTCTGGTAGATGACGGAGCCCAAGCTGTCCACAAATTTTGTGTTCTGATAGAGCACGTCCTGGTCCACCACCGTCACGCCCAGGGTCTTGCCCTTCAGTCCGGAGCGGCGGCGGATGTGGCTGCCGGAGCGGGACACCAGCACGTACTGGCTGGTCAGATAGGCGGGGGAGTAGTCGAAATCCGACGACAGGTCCGCCTCCGGCACCGCCATGGCGATGTCGATGTTCCCGGCGTTCAGCTCGATCTCCGCGTCGGCGATGCTGATGGGGTAGAAGTTGATGCCCCAGCCCAGGTAGCCGCAGATATAGGTGATCAGATCCACGTCGAAGCCCGCGTAGCCGCCGCCGGAGATATAGCTCATGGGCATGTTGGTCACGTCGATGCCCACGGTGACGAACCGGTCGGGCTTTTCCTCCAGCAAAGGCTCCAGCGCGTCGGCGTCGCCCTTGATATTGACCAGGTTCTCGCCGAACCAGGTGGTGGACAGGCTCCGGAAGGTGTTGCCGGAGGCCAGCACCTGCATGGCGGCGGTCACATACTGCTGCAGCCTGTCCCCCTTGCGGAAGGCGATATAGTAGCTGCCCTCGCCGCTGTATTCGTCCACGATCCGGTAGCCGTTGCCGCCGGAGCAGGCGGCCAGCGGCAGGACCATGGCGAGGCACAGCCAGACGCAGACGATGGACCGGAGCTTTCTCATGACGTTCCTCCTTGAAAAAGAAAGCCGCACGGCCGTGCGGCTTTTTACTATACTATCCGATTTTCCGCAGAAAATCAAGAGGCTCTCACGCTTGATTATAGCTGTCCAGAAACCGGCGGGTGCGCTCCTGGGTGGGCGCGCCGATGACCTGCTCGGGGGGACCGGATTCCACCACCACGCCCCCGTCCATGAAGATGACCTGGGTGGATACGTCCCTGGCGAAGGCCATCTCGTGGGTGACGATGATCATGGTGGTCTGACGCTGGGCCAGCTGCCGGATGACCCGCAGCACCTCCTGCGTCAGCTCCGGGTCCAGAGCGGAGGTGGGCTCGTCGAAGCACAAAATGTCCGGCTGCAGGGCCAGGGCCCGGGCGATGGCCACCCGCTGCTGCTGGCCGCCGGAGAGCTGGTGGGGATAGTTGTCCATCCGGTCAGAGAGGCCCATCTGGGCTAAAAGCTGCCGGGCCTCGCCGTCGATGCGGGCGAAGAGCTCCTTTTTCCGGGTCTTATAGTCGGGGTCCTCCTTCGCCAGCAGCCGCCCGGCCAGGGTCACGTTCTGCAGGGCGGTATACTGGGGGAACAGGTTGAACGACTGGAACACCAGCCCGAAGTGCAGCCGCTTGCGGCGGATATCCGCCTCCCGCCGGGCGGCGGGGTCGGCCGCGTCGAACAGTACCTGACCGTTCACCGCGATGGAGCCGCCGTCGGGCCGCTCCAGAAAATTCAGACACCGCAGCAGCGTGGTCTTGCCGGAGCCGGAGGAGCCGATGACGGACACCACCTGGCCCCTTTCCAGCGAGAAGCTGATGTCCTTCAAGACCTCCGTCTGGCCGAAGCTCTTGCGGATGTCCTTTACGTCCAAGATCGCCATAACGGTGGCCTCCTCTCAGCGGAAATAGTCCAGGCGCTTTTCCAGACGCCCCAGCACCAGCGTCATCACCCCTGTGAACGCCAGATAGTATACCGCCGTGAAAAACAGCGGCCAGATGGCCCCGGCGATGCCGTGGGAGCCTTTCAGGAACGCCTGACCGGCCCAAATGAGCTCCTGCAGGGCGATGATCCGGGCCAGGGCGGTGTCCTTGACCAGGGTGATGATCTCGTTGGACATGGGGGGCACGATGCGCTTGATCACCTGCAGGAGCGTCACCTTGAAAAAGATCTGGCTCCTGGTCATGCCCAGGACCATGCCCGCCTCCTGCTGGCCCCTGGGGATGGACTGGATGCCGCCCCGGTATATCTCGGAGAAGTAGCAGGCGTAGTTGAAGATGAACGCGATGGCGGAGGCGGTGAACCGCCCGGTCTCGCCGCTGCCCCAGACGTTGTTGTGCAGCACCATGCCGGGGAAATAATAGATGATGAGCAGCTGGATCATCAAAGGCGTGCCCCGGACCACCCACACCACGAAGCGGGTGAGGACGCTCAGAGGCTTGAAGCGGCTCATGGAGCCGAAGGCGATCACCAGGCCCAGCGGGAAGGCCCCCAGGCCGGTGACGAAAAACAGCTTCAGTGTCTGTAAGAACCCCTCGTTCAGAGACTTGAGCACGACGGGCATCTGTTGGAGGATCAGGTCCATGTGTATCTCCCAGGTAGTGAAAATCATCGCCGTCAGGCGATACAAAGAAAAGGCTCCCTTGTGCAAAGGGAGCTGTCACGCAAAGCGTGACTGAGGGATTGTAAGGTTGGTCCAACTGCGCACTCACAACCCCTCCGCCTCGCTTCGCTCGGCACCTCCCCTTGCACAGGGGAGGCTTTGGGGCGCGCGTTACTCGGCAGCCGCCTCGGCCTCCGCCGCCAGCGCCGTCTGGTCGATGAGAGCGGCCTGCACGCCGTAGGTCTCGGCGATCTGCTGCATGGTGCCGTCGGCATAGCTGGCCAGGAAGAAGTCGTTCAGCGCCTGGGCCAGGTCGGAGCCCTTGCGGAAACCCACGCCGTATTCCTCGCTGTTCAGGTTGATGGTGTTCACCAGATCCTCGTAGCCGGTGCCCTCGCCCACCATGGCGGCGGCCATGAGCAGGTCGATGACGGCGGCGTCGGAGGTACCGGCGCTGACCTCCAGCAGGGCGTCGGCTTGGGTCTGGACCTCTTTGAAGTCATAGCCCAGCGCCTCTATCTCGTTCTTCCCGGCGCTGCCCGCCTCCACGGCGAACGTCAGCCCGGCCAGGTCCTCCGCCGTCTCATAATCCGAGTCCACAGTGGCGGGCAGGATCACGGTCTGAGCGTTGTTGCAGTAGGCGTTGGAGCACTCCATGGCCTCGGTGACCTCGTCGTTGAGGGTCATGCCGTTCCAGACCACGTCGATGGTCTTGGCCTCCAGCTCCAGGACCTTGTTGTCCCAGTCGATGATCTGAAATCCCACGTCCACCCCCAGGCTGTCGGCAAAGGCGGCGGCCATATCGGCGTCAAAGCCGATCCAGTTTCCGTCCTCGTCCTGATAGTCCATGGGCTCGAACTCGGTGATGCCCACCACCAGCGTGCCCTTGTCCTTCACGTAGGCCAGGTCGCTCTCTTCCTCGTCCTTCTTGGTGTCGCTGCAGCCGGAGACGGACAGCAGCATCAT
This sequence comes from uncultured Oscillospiraceae bacterium, assembly GCA_947629245.1. Lineage (GTDB taxonomy): Bacteria > Bacillota > Clostridia > Oscillospirales > Oscillospiraceae > CAJOIG01. Next base: position 92,758 of record CANRDC010000003.1, read on the forward strand.
AGCCGCCAGTACGAATGCAAGGACCTTTTTCATTTTGGATTTCCTCCTGCGTAGTTATGTTCTTGTGTTTAGCATGCTACCACATTAGCGAGCTAAAGTAAAGACCTTTTTTCAGTTCTCTGGCGTTTTTTTACATTTTGTTCACCCATATCCGGTCCTGTGGTATATAATTGGGGCAGAATGTACAAGTGCGCGCCGGTGTGGGCGCGAGGGAGGCGTTTGCCATGGCGAAGAAGGCGCTGATCGTGGAGGATGACGGCAACATCTCGGAGCTTTTGCGGCTGTATCTGGAGCGGGACGGCTTTGAGGTGCTGCAGGCGGCGGACGGCGTCCGGGGCGTGGACCTGGCCCGGAGCTTTGAGCCGGACATCGTGCTGCTGGACATCATGCTGCCGGGCAAGGACGGCTGGCAGGTCTGCCGGGAGATCCGGGGCTTTTCCAAGACGCCCATCGTGATGCTCACCGCCAAGGGGGAGACACGGGACAAGGTGGCGGGCCTGGAGATGGGCGCGGACGACTATATCACCAAGCCCTTTGAGATCAAGGAGCTGCTGGCCCGTGTCCACGCGGTGCTGCGGCGGGCGGACGGCGCGCCGGAGGACAAGCCCCGGCGGCTGGAGTTCGACAAGCTCATCATCAACCTGGATTCCTACGAGCTGGTGGTGAACGGGGTGAAGGTGGACACGCCCCCCAAGGAGATGGAGCTTTTGTTCCATCTGGCCAGCGCGCCTAACCGGGTGTATACCCGAAACCAGCTGCTGGACGAGGTGTGGGGCTTCGACTACTTCGGCGATTCCCGGACCGTGGACGTGCATGTGAAGCGCCTGCGGGAGAAGCTGGAGGGGGTCAGCGACCAGTGGCGGCTGAAGACCGTCTGGGGCGTGGGCTATAAATTCGAGGTCGGGGAAGCCTGAGGTGAAAAGGAGCGTCTTTTTCCGCAACTTCATGGTCACCACCGGCATGTTCGTGCTGTGCTTTCTGGTGTTCGGCAGCACCATGTTCCTCATGGGCCGGGCGTTTCTCATCCGGGAGAAGCAGGAGAATCTGTACGCCACCGCGGAAGAGGTGCGGCGCTTTGCCGAGGCCATGCACAAGCAGGAGGAGCTGGGCAGCTGGGACCTGCGGATGAATCTGGCGGCCATTGCCCAGAGCACCGGGGACCATATCCTGCTGTGCGATCTGTCGGGGAAGGTGGTGTCCAGCTCCGACAGGAACGTGATCTCTCCCTATATCGGTCGGCAGATGCCCGAGAGCGTGGTGAAGCGGCTGACCGGCAGCGGCGGCTACGAGGCCCTGACGGACCTTGACGGCTTTTACGAGGGGATGTATTATGTGGTGGCGGAGCCCATCGCCGACGGGGAAGGCGAGACGGCGGGCTATGTGTTCGTCAGCTATGCGGGCTCCGGCTTTTTCAGCGTCTGGGGCAGATTTATCCTGATATTCATATGTGTCGCCGCGGGGGTGCTGGGGCTGGCCATCGTGTTCGAGTACGCCAACGACCGGCGTCTGGCCCGGCCTCTGAACGAGATGGCGGAGGCCGCCCACCGGTTCGCCCGGGGGGATTACAGCGCCCGTGTCACCCCGTACGCCGACGAGGACGAGATCGGCACCCTGACCCAGGCGTTCAACACCATGGCCGACAGCCTGGAGCGCAACGAATCCCGCCGCCGGGAGTTCATCGCCAACGTCTCCCACGAGCTGCGCACGCCCATGACGGCCATCTCCGGCTTCGCGGACGGCATCCTGGACGGCACCATCCCGCCGTCGGAGGAGAAGAAGTATCTGCAGACCATCTCCTCGGAGACGAAGCGGCTGGGGAGGCTGGTGCGGAGCATGCTGGACATGTCCCGGCTCCAGGAGGGGGACCCCGCCCGGCGGGAGCAGACCTTCGACCTGGGGGAGACGGTGGTCCAGACCATGCTGAGCTTTGAAGAGCGGGTGGACGGCAAGGGCATGACCGTGGCGCTGAACATGCCCGAGGACGATATCCGGGTGAAGGGGGATGTGGACTCTCTGACCCGTGTGGTGTATAATCTCATTGACAACGCCATCAAATTTGCGGACGCGGGCACGGAGCTGGCGGTGAGCATCTGGAAGGAGAACGGCAAGGCGTACACCGCCGTGCAGGACACAGGCCAGACCATCCCCCGTGAGGAGCTGCCTCTCATCTTCGACCGGTTCCACAAGGCGGATCGGTCCCGGAGCCGGGATCGGGAGGGCGTGGGCCTGGGCCTTTATATGGTCCGGCAGATCCTGGCCGCCCACGATCAGGACATCTTCGTCACCAGCGAAAACGGCGTGACCGTGTTCACCTTCACCCTGGCCCTGGCGGACAGCGGCCGGGCGGGGAAAGACGCGCCCAGGGAAAATAGGACTTGAGCTTTTGGGCTATACTGAATCATGCGTGTGAACGACGCAGCAAGGGAGGAGCCGATATGACCCAAAACACGCCCCCTCACACAGGGGACTGGTATACTGCCGATCCGGCGCGGGACGGAGCCAGCGCCTGGTACCGGGCCGCGTCCGCCCGGACGGAGGCGCCCCAGCCGCCCGCGCAGCCGTCCATATGCCGCCCCGCCACGGAGGCGCAGCGCCGCCGCCGGAAGTGGACCAAGGCCGTGAGCCTGTCCGTGTGCGGCGTGCTGGTCTGCGCGGCGGTGGTGATCGCCGCGCTGAACGGCGGCTTTATCCAGCGCCTGCGGGGGATAGAGATCCAGGGCTCCGACCGGGCCTACAGCTATGCCTACGATTTCGGCGACGGAGGCGGCGTGTCTCCGGCCCTGCCCGGGGATCAGTATGAGGATTTCCGGGACTATTTTGAAAATTATTATACCGTCTCCAGCGACATCGACCTGCCTGCGGCCCCCACGGGGACCGGCGTGAAGCTGCGTCTGTATCCCCGGCAGGAGGAGGAACTGAGCCTGCAGGAGATCTACGACCGGGTCAGTCCCGCCGTGGTGGGCATCAACGCCTATATGGACGACCTGCCGTACAGCTGGGGCACGGGCGTGGTGTTCACCCCCGACGGGTATATCATCACCAACACCCACGTTCTCCAGGGCTGCTCCCAGGCCAGGGTGGTGTTTACCGACGGGACGGAGTATGAGGCGTACCTGGTGGGCGCCGACGAGGCCAGCGACATCGCGGTGCTGTATGTCGGCGCGGAGGATCTTCCCTATGCCCGGTTTGGCCGCTCCGACGCCCTGCAGGTGGGGGATATGGCCGTGGCCATCGGCAACCCCCTGGGCCAGGACTATACCGGCACCATGACCGACGGCATCATCTCCGCCATCGACAGGAACGTGACCTTCGACGGCCACACCATGACCCTTTTGCAGACCAACGCCGCCCTGAACGAGGGCAATTCCGGCGGGCCTCTCATCAACGCCGCCGGGCAGGTGGTGGGCATCACCAACATGAAGATCATGTCGTCGTATACGACCACGGTGGAGGGCATCGGCTTCGCCATCCCCTCGGCGGTGGTGAAGGATATCGCGGACCAGCTCCTGGAAAACGGGGTGGTGCCGGGCGAGCCTACCATCGGTATCGTGGCCGGGTCAGTGGGCGTGGAGGCCATGGAGCTTTACGACCTGCCCCAGGGCATCTACGTGTCCCAGGTGGACGAGGGCTCCGACGCGCTGAAAAAGGGCCTGCAGGTGGGCGACGTGATCACGGCGGTGAACGGCCTGCCGGTTTCCACCGTGGCCCAGGTGAACGCCATCAAGGAGGGCCTGCAGGTGGGCGACAGCCTGATGCTCACCGTCTACCGGGAGGGAAAGACCTTCGACCTGGAGGTCGAGCTGGTGGACCGGGCGGATATACGGTAGACCGTCATGAAAACGATACAGTCATCCCCTCCGAGGGCCGGAGGGGATGACTTATATCGTCGGGCCTTGCGGGCGGCTGCCGCAGGGGGAAAAACCGCTTGCAATGGGACCCTGTAAATGCTATAATGGCCTAAAAGGAACAACAAAGACGGGACCTGGAGCGGCCGCCCGCGCCCGGTCCTACGTACCCGTTCGTCCCGCTTGACAAGAGGTAAGAAGACGGGGGCGTATGCCGCCCCTTGGCCGGGACCGCCGCGATGACAGGCGAAAACAATGGGAAGGAATGGTGATCTCTCATGACAAGGCGCGGTTTGTGTATGCTTCTGGCAGTTTTGACGGCGTTTTCCCTGGGCGTCCCGGCGTTCGGGTCGGAGGAGCCTGTTGTGACGGAAGAGCCCGCCGGGACGGAGGAGCCCGTTGTGACGGAGGAGCCCGCCGAGACGGAAGAGCCCGCCGCGACGGAGGAGTCCGCCGCGACGGAGGAGTCCGCCGCGACGGAAGGGCCTGTTGAGACGGAAGAGCCCGCCGCGACGGAAGAGCCAGTCGTGACGGAAGAGCCCGTTGTGACGGAAGAGCCCGTTGTGACGGAAGAGCCCGCCGCAACGGAAGAGCCCGCCGCAACGGAGGAGCCCGTCGTGACGGAAGAGTCCGTCGTGACGGAAGAGCCCGCCGCAACGGAGGAGCCCGCCGAGACGGAAGAGCCCGCCGCGATGGAGGAGCCGGAGGAGAGCGGCGAACCGGTGGACCCGGAGAGCGGGATCATGACGGCGGCGGAAAACGCCGGTACCTGCGGCGAAAACATCCGTTGGTCCTTTTCCGGGACGACGCTCACGATCTCCGGCACAGGCGCGATGCCGGAGGTCGAAGGCTGGTATGATTGGCGCTGGGGAGAGGTCGACCGGGAGAGCGTTGAAAAGGTCGTTATCCAGGAGGGCGTGACCAGCGTGGGAAATTATGCGTTTCTGGATTGCGTGAATTTGACGGGCGTGACGCTCCCGTCCAGCGTGACCGCCATCGGCGACGAGGCGTTCAGCTGCTGCAGACGCCTGACGGACGTGACGCTCCCGAACGGCGTGACCAGCGTGGGGGAGGGCGCGTTTGGGTGGTGCGAGAGCCTGACGGACATGACGCTCCCCGCGGGCGTGACGCGCGTTGCGCGCGAGATGTTCTGGTACTGTTCGGACCTGACGAGCGTGACGCTCCCGGCCGGTGTGACCAGCATCGGCGACGAGGCGTTTATGGGCTGCGTCAGTCTGACGGACGTGGCGATCCCGTCCGGCGTGACGGTCATCGAGTACGGCGCGTTTATGGATTGCGTAAGTCTGGCGAGCGTGACGATCCCCGGCGGTGTGGCCGATCTGGGGGGAGATGCGTTCAACAACTGCACGGGCCTGAAAAGCGTGACGATCTGCGAGGGCGTGGGCGGCATTGAAGGCGGGGCGTTCATGGGCTGCGGCGGCCTGACGAGCGTGACGATCCCATCCAGCGTGGCCAGCGTGGGGGTAGGCGCGTTTTCCGACTGCACGGGCCTGAAAAGCGTGACGATCTGCGAGGGGGTGACCACCCTCGAGGCGGGGGCGTTCGCGGGCTGTGAGAGCTTGACGGGCGTAACGCTCCCCGGAAGCGTGACCAGCTTGGGGGACTATGTGTTTACGAGCTGCACATCGCTTGCGTCCGTCGCGATCCCGGCCAGCGTGACCAGCATCGGGCGCGAGGCGTTCTCGGCCTGCGACGCTCTTAATGACGTGGACGTGGCGCCGGGGAACAAGGACTATGTCTTTTCCCACGGTATGCTCTACAGCGAGAAGAAAAAGGTCCTCATCTTCTGCTCGCCGGGAACAACAGGCGTCGTCAAAATTCCGGAGTGCGTGGCCACGGTGGAGGACCGGGCGTTTTACGGCTGCAAAAGCGTGACGGGCATAACGATCCCGGCCGGTGTGACCAGTATCGGCGGCGAGGTGTTTGACGGCTGCGGCGCTCTTGAGCGCGTTGACGCGGCTTCCGGCAACAGAGCCTATACCTCTTCCGACGGCGTTCTCTACAACGCCCGAAAGACGAAGATCATCGTCTTTCCGAAGAATATCTCGGGCGAGGTCAGCATCGTGGACGGGGTGATCGCCCTTGGCGATTGCTGCATTTCCGACTGCAAAAGGCTGACGGGCGTAACGCTCCCAGCCAGCGTGGGGGACATCTGGAGCGGGACCTTTGACGGGTGCGGTTCTCTTAAGGCCATCAACGTGGCCCCGGGGAACGCGGCCTATGCCTCCCTTGACGGTATTCTTTGCAACGCGGATAAGACCAGGATCATCATCTGCCCGGAGGGCAAAACGAGCGTGACGATCCCGTCCTGCGTAACGGATATCGAGGCCTCGGCCTTTTCCGGCTGCACGGGCCTGACGGACGTGACGATACCCCAAAACGTGGTCTCCATCGGGGAGGACGCCTTTTCCGGCTGCCGGTCTTTGACAAGCGTCAGGGTGATGAATCCGGCCTGCCGGATCTCCGGCGGAGACGGTCACGATCCGGAGAGCGGCTGGGCGCCTTCCACCCTGGGGGTCCCCGGCGTGACCGTCGTTTACGGCTACGCGGGCTCTACGGCGGAGGCGTACGCCAAGCAATACGGCTACTCCTTCCAGAGTTTGAGCCTCGCCGCGCCGAAGGTGACGATCGCCCTGGCGTCCAACGGCGGCATCAAGGTGAGCTGGAACAAGGTGTCCGGCGCGCCCCGGTACATGGTGTACTACAAGGAGAACGGCGGCGGCTGGCACAGGATCGGGACCACTACCGCCACCAGCTATACCCGCGCGGCGACCAAGCTGAAAAGCGGCGTCACATACCAGTTCACGGTGCGGTGCTGCACCGCAGACAAAAAGACCCTGCTCAGCGGCTATGCCGCCAGCAACGCGC
>CANRDC010000004.1 GCA_947629245.1 uncultured Oscillospiraceae bacterium
TCGTTGGGCATATTGGCGGCCTTGGCCTTGGTGATGACGGCGGCCAGGCGCATATTGTTCTTCGGGTCGCCGCTGCCGCCCTCCTTCACCGCCACGATGATCTCACGGGCGATCTTGGTGAAGGCCTGGGCCCGCTTGGCGTCGGCGGCGCCTTTGGTCTTTTGTATGTTGTGCCATTTGGAATGTCCGGACATGGTTTTTATCCCCCTGTATCGTTACGTTACAGGTCATTGTAGCACAATTTTTTCCCAATATCAACTATCTGGCTTTGGGAATTAAGAGAAGTCCCGACTGCTGCTCTCCGTTGGCGGCGGCAATGGCGTCCACCGTGGAGTGGTATTTCTTGGCCACGGACCACATATCCGCCCCCGGCTCCAGCCGCACCAGCCAGATGGACGGCGCCGCCGGAGCGGCGGCCCACGCCTCCGGGTCCTCCTCGATGCCGCCGATGACCGTGACGGTCCTGGCCGTGACGGCCATGGCCTCCATCTGCAGCACCGCCCGCACGTCCAGAGCCCCCGCCGCCGCGCCGCAGTATACGTCCGCCGCCGTGACGGTCACGTTCTGCAGCGCCGTTCCGGCGGGGATGTCCGTGGTGAACTCCGCCGCGAGACGGCTGCGGGCCGTGGCAAAGCCCCCGTCCTCCTGCTGCAGCACCGCGCGGATGTTCACCGTGGTCTTCACCGTCTCGCCCTCTACCGTGACGCTGCCGACGGCCGCGGTGACCGACAGGACCTCCCCGGCGCCGCCCATCAGCTCCGCGCTGCCCGTCACCGTCTGGCGCATGGACACCGGCTGGGCCGCGCTCACGATGGAGAGCTCTTCCGTCTGGCCCGTCAGGACCGTCCTGTTGCTGTACAGGTCCGCGATATAGCCCACCTCACGGATCTCCCGGCACACCGTCTGGGCCACCAGATGCAGCTCCGCCTTCACCTTCCCGTCCGCGTCCTGCCGCTCCGGCAGGTCGAAGTAAGCGCCCGTGAACATCATCATCACGCTGGCCGTCACATCCGCCGCCGACGCCGTGACCTCCATGATCTGGGAATACTCCGTCTCATACCGCCCGGACCAGACGCGCCCGTCCTGGCCGCCCAGCAGCAGCGCCGCCCGGATGCGGCCCCGAAAGACCACCTTGCCGCTGACGTACTTCACGTCCTCCATATGCGCGTCCACCCGCTGCATGACGATCCGGTCTACGCCGGTACAGCCCGCAGGCAGCGCATACTCGTCCGTCACCACGAAGGTCTTTTCCCGCACGTCCGTCACCGCCGCCATGGCCGCTGTCTTTGTCAGGATATGGATGGCGGCGTTTTCCCCGGCCAGCCCCGACGCGATCTCCAGGCTCCTCTTCTGGTACACCGTCGCCTCGCAGTCCACGTCCGCCCGGACGGACAGCTTTCGGGAGTTGACCATTTTCGCGTCGATGGCCCGGACCCGGAGCCTGGCCACCGTCTGGCAGTCCAGGTCCGCGCCGGGCGCGTCCATGCGCACCTCCACCGGCACCGTCACGGCGACGCTCTGCATCCCGCCGCCGGTCTCCGGCACATACATCACCGATACGCTCACGGTGGCGGCGAGAGCCACCGCCCCCGCCTCGGTCTCCTTGCTGCGCAGCGTGATGACGCCGTCCGCGTCGATGACGGACCCCATATCCGGCATGGCGTCCGGCACGATGCTCTCCGCCGTAAAGTCCCGGCTGAGGCTTCCGCTCCACACCGGGGCCAGATGCTCATAGTTATCCTTCTTCAGGGACGTATCCATGATGCCATCGCTCCTTGCATGATTTTCTACGCAAGGATATGCCCCCGTGACCGCGGATATGACAGCTTCAGCACCGCAGAAGCCAGATGCCGCCGCAGATCAAAAGCGCCCCGCACACCAGCCACCAGAACCATGTCGGCAGCACCAGCGCCAGCAATATCACCGTTCCCACGCAAACCGCCGCATAGCCGCAGGCACGGCCATGCCCTTTTTTCCGCATAAAAACCGCCTCCCACCCATTGTATGGATGCGAGGCGAAAATGGTTCCTGTTATGTCGTTTCGATCTCCCAGCGGTTGCGTTTGGCCGCTTCCTCGTACAGGCGCAGATAGGACGCGTAGCGGCTGGGGTGGATAGCTCCCCGCTCCGCCGCTTCCCGCAGGGCGCAGTCCGGCTCGGCCCGGTGGGTGCAGTCGTCAAAGCGGCAGCCGCCCAGATACGGCCCGAACTCCGGAAACAGCCCGGCCAGCTCCTCCGGCAAAATGGGCGGCTGCGCCTCGTCGCCAAAGGAGGCGAAGCCCGGCGTATCCCCCAAAAGCGTCCCGCCGCCGATGTCGAACAGCTCCACATGGCGGGTGGTGTGTCGGCCCCGGCCCAACTTTCGGCTCACCTCCCCGGTGGGGATGTCCAGTCCCGGCGCCAGCGCGTTGATGAGACTGCTCTTGCCCACGCCGGAATTGCCGGTGAAGCAGCAGATCTTCCCCTTTATGGCGTCTCGCAGGGCGTCCACGCCCTCCCCGGTCTTTGCGCTGACGGGAAAGACGCCGTAGCCGGTGCTCTCATATATCTCCCGCAGGCCGTCGCCCGGGTCCAGGTCGCACTTGTTGACGGCCAGCAGCACGCCGCAGCGGTTTTTCTCGCACCGGACCGTGATCCGGTCCGCCAGGTACGGGTCCGTCACCGGCAGAGCCGCCGACAGGAGCATCACCAGATAGTCCACATTGGCCATGGCCGGGCGGTCAAAGGCATTTTTCCGGGGCAGGATCTCGTCGATGGCGCCGGACCCGTCCGGATTTTGGGCGACGCGGACCCGGTCGCCCACCAGCGGCGTCAGTCCGTCCCGCCGGAAGCGGCCCCTGGCCCGGCATTCAATGAGCCCGGCGTCTGCGCGGACAGTGTAAAATCCGCTCAGAGCCCGCATGATAACGCCTTCCAACGCCAACCGTCACCCCGCCGCGGGAGGCGCGTCCTCCTGCTCTACGGGAGGCGCGGATTCCGATGTGGAAGGCTGCTCCGCCGCCGGTGCGGAAGCGCCGCTGGCGGGCCCTGTGCCGACCCGCATATAGACCTGCGTGCCGCTGATGATCTGCGTGTTGGGCTCATAGTTCTGCCACAGGACCAGGCCGGTCTCCTCAGCCGTCGACGGGACGTACTCGATCTGCTCCTCCGTGCAGATCAGCCCCTCCCGCTGCAAAGCCAGAAGCGCCGCGGATTTCGTCAGTCCCACTACGTTCGGCACGTCCGTGTACGTCACCTCGGGTCCCGCGCTCACATACAGCGTGACGGTGCTGCCGCTGACCACCTCCGCGCCAGGGGCCGGATCGGAATTGATGACATAGTTCTCCGTGATGGAATTTGACTGCTGCCGGGTGACGATCACGTTCATGCCCATGGACGTGAGCTCCACCTGCGCCTCCGTGAAGGGCTTGTTGACAAGGTCCAGAGGCATGGTCTCCATCTGGATGCCGGAGCTGACGGTCAGCGTCAGGTCGATGCCGTCGGATACCAGCATCCGGTTGGAGCCTGCCGTGGGCTCCTGCTCCATAATGACGCCCTGCTCATAGGTGGGGTCCGCCTTGTAGACGATCCGGATGTTGTATATCTCGTTCAGCTCGGTATTGGCGTTGACGTCGTCGATGTTCTCGCCTACGAGAGGCGGCACGATCACCCGCACGGTGTCGGAGAAGATGTCCGCCAGCCAATACCGCCACACGAATACGAACAGCCCCAGCGCAAACAGCGCCACCAGCGCAAAGCCCAGCAGCGTACTGACGCTGTTGGCCCGGGCCCGCCGCCGGGCGTAGCCCTCCTTGGAAAGCTCCCCGGCCCGGCTGATGCGGGGCACGTTTTTCCGCACCACATGCACCTCGTCCCGCACGATGCGCACAGGGACGCCCTGCCGACCGCCTCCGTCGCGGCCCGCGCGCCTCGGCTCCGCCTTCCGGTCGTCCTCCTCCAGGAACGCCGCCTCCGCCCGTGGCAGCTCGGACTCGGAGATCATCGTCCCGTTCCGGCTGAAGTCCTCCAGGTCCGCCAGCATCTCGTCCGCGGTGGGATAGCGGTCCTCCAGCTCCGGCTCCATGGCGCGCAGCGTGATGCCCTCCAGTTCCATCGGGATGCTGGGATTGAACTGACTGGGCGCGTCGGGAATGACACTGTACTGCTGCACCGCCACCTGCTCCACCGTGTCCCCGTCGAAGGGGAGCTTCCCGGTGAGCATCTCATACATGACCACGCCGAGGGAATAGATGTCGGAACGGGCGTCCACCGCCTCGCCCCGCGCCTGCTCGGGCGAGATGTAATGGACGCTGCCCACCGCCTCGTCGGCCGCCTGTCCGGGCGAGACGGACTCTTCGATCTGCGCGATGCCGAAATCGGCGATCTTCACCGTGCCGTCCGGCAGCAGCATGATGTTCTGGGGCTTGATGTCCATATGGACGATGCCCCGGCTGTGGGCATGGCACAGCGCCCTGACCACCTGCGTGGACAGGCGCAGCACCTCCTGCCAGGGGATGACGAGCTTCTTGCGCATGTACTGCTTCAGGTTGACGCCGTCCACATACTCCATGACGATGTATTCCGTGTCGCCGGACACCACCACGTCGTACACCGCCCGGATATTGGGGTGGTTGAGCATCCCGACGGCCTGGTATTCCTTGCGGAACTGCTTGCGGCTCTCCGCGTCCATGGCCACATCGTCCCGCAGCACCTTCACGGCCACGTCCCGCTGCAGCTGCCGGTCATATGCCTTGTATACCACGGCCATGCCGCCGATGCCCAGAACGGATTCGATCTTATACCGGTCATCCAGTATCTTGCCAAGACGCCAGTTGACTTTATTTTCCATGTTAGGCGCCGCCTTTCTTCGGATAGATCACAATTGCTGTCACATTGTCCCTGGCCTCGTTTTCGATGGCCTCCCGGACAAGCGCCCGGCAGGCCGCCTCCGCGTCGTCCTCCGCCAGGAGCACGCGGTGGAGCTCTGCGTCCTCCAGCGCTTTCGTCAGCCCGTCCGAGCACAGGAGGAACCGGTCCCCCTCCCGGATAGGCACTGTAAACACGTCGCTTTCCACGAACCGCTCGCTTCCCACCGCGCGGGTGATATACTTTCGGTTTGGATGGTGCCGCCCCTGGGCGCGGGTGATCTCCCCCCGGTCGATCATCTCCTGGACCAGGGAATGGTCCTTCGTGATCTGCACGATGCCGTCCTTGGCGATCCGGTAGGCCCGGCTGTCACCCACATTGACGAAAAACGCGGTGTCCTCCCGGAAAAAGCCGCCCACCAGCGTGGTGCCCATGCCGCCGTAGCCCTCCGTCTGGGTGGCCAGGCGGTATACCTTCCGGTTGGCGGCGTCGGTGGCCTGCGCGAGGATATCGGCCGAATCCTCCCCGTCCGACGCCTCCAGCGCGGCTCTGGCAAAGGCAAAAAACCGCCCCGCCGCAAGATCGCCCGCAAGCAGTCCGTGGACCTCGCCGCCCATGCCGTCGCACACCACGGCCAGGACCCCGTCCCGGACGGCGCCCACGTCAAAAGAATCCTGATTCTCGGCCCGATGCCGTCCCTTGTCGCTCAGTCCATAGAAATTCATGATCCCCTCATCCGGCCCCGGCGAAGCTGGCCGCAGGCCGCATCGATGTCGCTGCCCAGCCGCCGCCGGACCGTGACCGTAACGCCCCCGGCGGACAGCTCCCCGGCAAAGGCCCGGACCGTCTCCTCGTCGGAGGGCTCCAGCCCCCGTTCCGGGACATGGTTCAGCCGTATCAGATTCACATGGCTCCCCGTTCCTCTCAGCCGTCCGGCCAGCAGCCGCGCGTGCCGGGGCGTGTCGTTCACCCCCCGGACCATGGCGTACTCAAAGGAGATCCGCCGCCCGGTGGCCTGAAAGTACCGCTCGCAGGCGGCGTACAGCTCGTCCACCCCATAGGCGCGGTTCACCGGCATGAGCTTCGAGCGGGTCTCGTCGTCCGGCGCGTGCAGTGACACGGACAGTGTCAATTGTAAATGAAGACCGGCCAGTTTGTCAATCGCTTCCACCAATCCGCAGGTGGACAGGGAGATGTGGCGCATGCCGATGTTGGCTCCCTCTTTCTCGTTCACCAGCGTGAGAAAGCGCATCACATTGTCAAAATTATCCAGTGGCTCGCCGATACCCATGAGCACGATGTTGGAGATCTCCGCCTGGGCCGCGATGCCGGTGCGCAGCACCTCGTCCAGCATCTCTGAGGCCGTCAGGTCCCGGACCTTGCCGCCGATGGTGCTGGCGCAGAAGGCGCAGCCCATCCGGCAGCCCACCTGGGAGGAGATGCACACGCTGTTTCCGTGCTTATAGCGCATGAGCACCGTCTCCACGCTCTCCCCGTCCGGCAGCTCCCAGAGAAATTTCTCCGTCCCGTCCATCCGGGACGTCTGCCGCCGCAGCATCCGAAGGCATGGAATAACGTATCGCTCGTCCAGCTCCTGGCGCAGCGCCCTGGGCAGGTCGCTCATTTCCTCAAAAGAAGTCACTCCCCGGCTCAGCCAGCGGAACGCCTGCGCGGCCCGATAGCCGAGAAGCCCTAGCTCCTTGAATTCCGCCTCCAGCTCCGCCGGGAGCATGGCCTTTATATCTTTTTTGCCCGATCCATCCGGCATATATAAAACCCGTCCGTTCCGTCCGTGTCCGGCCAGAAAGTTCTCTCCGCGACCTTGTTAAATTCCGGGTGCGCCTTCAAAAACTCCGCCGTGACGGCCTCGTTCTCCGCCCGCCGCCATGTGCAGGTGGAGTAGATGAGCCGCCCGCCGGGCCTCACCGCCCTGGCAACGGCCTCCAAAATCTCCCCCTGCAGCTCCGGCAGACCGTCCAGCTCGCTCCGGGGCCGGTAGCGGATGTCCGGCTTTTTGCGGATGACACCCAGACCGCTGCAGGGAACGTCCGCGAACGCCGCGTCATAGTCCCCGCCGGCAATGTCCCTGGCGTCGCCCGCCTCACAGGTAATGCAGGAAAGGCCCATCCGCTCCGCCCCACGGGCCACCAGCGCCAGCTTCTTGGCGATGATGTCCCGCGCCGTCACCGAACCCGTGTTCCCCATGGCGACAGCCGCGCTGAAGCTCTTGCCGCCGGGGGCGGCGCAGGCGTCCAGCACCCGCATCCCCGGCTCCAGCTCCGCCGCCTCCACCGCGCCGTGGGCCGCCGGGTCCTGTACATAGAAAAGGCCCTTTTGAAAAGCGTCCGTTTGGGCGATATCCCCGGTTCGGTCCAGGACCAGGCCCGCCTCGGTCCGGCGGATCGGAAGGAGCTTTGCCAGCTCCTCCTCGGTGGTCCGGCAGGCGTTCACCTGCACGAACACGGGGGGCTCGGCGTTGTCCGCCGCCAGCACCGCCTCCGCGCCCTCATAGCCCCGGAGGCTCATGAGCTCCTCCACCAGCCACAGGGGGTGGCTGTAACGGGTGGCGAGATAGGCCGCCGTGCCCTCTCCCGGTATGGGCGGCAGGGCGTCCCGCTGCCGGTCTATGCGCCGCAGCACCGCGTTCACCAGCCCGGAGGCGCGGGCATACCCCAGCCTCCGGCAGGCGCGCACCGCCTCGTCCACCGCCGCGCTGGGCGGTATTTTGTCCATGAACAGCAGCTGATAGGTCCCCAGCCGCAGGATATCCCGGACCTTCGGCTCCAGCTTTCCCTTTGTATACGCGTCGATATAATGGTCGCACAGGGCCATGTTTTGCAGCACCCCGTAAAACATCCGGGACGCCAGCGCGGTGTCCCGCGCGTCCAGAGCGCGTCTGGCGGCGATGCTCTCCATCACCTGACGGCTCCAGGCGCTGTCCCGGCGAAAGCGCTCCAGCGCCTCCAGCGACGCCTGTCTCGGCATGGTCAGACCTCCATGGGGTGGCCCAGCAGATACGCACCCGCCGCCATGCGCTTGCCGCCGGCGGCCTGAAGCTGGGTGATGCGCACGCTCTCGCCGTCCCCACAGGCCACCTCGATGCCGTTTTTCCCGGCGGCGGTCACTGTGCCTGGGGCCTTGGCCGTCCTGCCCGCCGGTTCCGCGGAAAACACCTTAAAAGACGTGCCTTTCAGCTCCGCCGTGGCGCAGGGCCAGGGCTGCATGCCGTAGATGTGCCTGAGTACCATCCGGGCCGGTCTCGTCCAGTCGATGGGCGACTCCTCCCGGCTGAGCGGCGGCGCGTAGGTGGCAAGCCGGTTATCCTGAGGCGTTCTGGGGGCCGTGCCGTCCTCGATGGCCCGGAGGGTCTTTACCAGCAGCTCCGCCCCCATGGGGGCCAGCCGGTCGAACAGCTCCCCGCTGGTCTCCGTCTGGCCGATGGGCGTCTCGACGCTGTAGATCATGTCCCCCTCGTCCATACCGGAGGACAGATACATGGTGGTCACACCCGTGACCGCGTCGCCGCTGAGCACCGCCCGCTGGATGGGGGCGCTGCCCCGGTATTTGGGCAGCAGCGAGCCGTGGACGTTGACGCAGCCATATTTGGGCAGGGTCAGGATATCGTCCGGGATGAGCTTGCCGTAGGCCACCACCGCGATCAGGTCCGGCATAAGCTGCCGCAAAATGCCAAGCGCCGTGCCGTCCCGGAGCTTATCAGGCTGGTATACCGGCAGTCCCGCGTCCAGCGCCGTCTTCTTCACGGCGCATGGGACCAGCTTATGGCCCCGGTCACGGGGCCGGTCCGGCTGGCAGAACGCCCCCGCCACGTCAAAGCCCTCGTCTATGAGCCTTTGCAGGGAACAGGCCGCGAAATCCGGCGTTCCCATAAATACGATCCTCATTCGGTCCTCTCTTGCTCCTCCTGCGCGGCATAGTAGGCGTCCAGCTCCTCCTCCGAGAGGATGTGGTCGCACAGCTCCGTGAACATGTGCCCGTCCAGGTGGTCGATCTCGTGGCAGAAGGCGCGGGCCGTCAGGTCAACGCCCTCCAGCTCGAACCACTTCCCGTCCCGGTCCTGGGCCCGGACCTTCACATGGTCCGGCCTGGTCACCATGCCGTATGCCCCCGGAACGGACAGACACCCCTCCGGGTCGGTCTGTTCGCCGCTGGACTCCAGGATCTCTGGATTGACCAGTTCGATCACGTGCTCCTCGCCCTCGGGCGTGTTGGTCTCCAGCACCACCACCGCCCGGCGCAAGACGCCCACCTGGGGCGCGGCCAGACCCACGCCGTTGGCGTCCAGCATGGTCTCGGCCATATCGTCCAGCAGATCATGCAGGCGCTTATTGAAGTCCGTCACGGGACGGCAGCGCTTGGTCAGGGTCTCGTCCCCCTCTTTGAGGATGTTCCGAAGGGCCATCTCTTGCTCTCTCCTTATTATGGCTTATCAGTTCAGCGGGTCGAAATCCGCGTATACGGACACGCCCCTGTATCGTTTTCCGTCGTTGCAGATCATCAGCGCCCGGTCCACGGCGGCCCGGACCTCCCTGCATTCGGGACAGCTCACCGTCACCCGGTAGCGCCAGGAGTTGTTCACCTTGGCGATGGGCAGCGGCGCGGGACCGATCACCTTCGCGCCGGGGATGTCCCGCACGTCCCAAGCCAGCCCCTCCCGCAGGTCCCGGCAGCAGCGCAGCACCGCCGTCTCGTCCGGGCCGGAGGCCGTCAGCACGAACAGGTCCGCGAAGGGCGGCGCACCGGCTACCTGCCGCAGACCGATCTCCCCCTGGTAAAAGCCCTCATAGTCCTGCCGGGCGGCCTGGAGGATGATCTGGTTTTCCGGCGTGAAGGTCTGGATCACGGCCCGGCCCGGCTTGTCGAACCGGCCGCTGCGGCCGATGACCTGGGTGATGAGGGAGAACGTCCGCTCCCCCGCCCGGTACTCGCTGTTATAAAGGCTCTGGTCCGCGTTCAGCACACCCACCAGCGTCACGTTCTCAAAATTCAGCCCCTTGGTGACCATCTGGGTCCCCACCAGGATAGGGATGCGCTGGACCCGGAACTGCTCAAAAAGGGCCCGGTGGCTGCCCACCGGCGCTACCGCGTCCGTGTCCATGCGCAGAATGGGCGTGTCCGGAAAGAGCTCTTTGAGCTCCTCCACCACCTTCTGGGTGCCGGTGCCCACATAGTTCAGTTTGCCTCCGCAGGCGGGACAGGCCCCGTCCACCCGCTGGACATGGCCGCAGTAGTGGCACATGAGCCGGTTGCCCACGCTGTGATAGGTCAGCGGCGCCGTGCAGTTGGGGCACTTATAAGTATACCCGCACTCCCCGCAGGTCACCAGCTTGCTGGCGCCCCGGCGGTTGATGAACAGAATGGACTGCTCGTCCCGGCGGAGGTTTTCCTCCAGTTCTTCGCGCAGGACCGAGGAGATGCTGGTGCCGTTGCCCGCCTTCAGTTCCCGCTTCATGTCCGTGATGCGCACCTCGGGCAGGTGCATGGCGTTGTAGCGCGACCGGAGCGTGAAAAAGTGATACCGGCCCGTCCCGGCATAGTACCGGGAGCATACGTCCGGCGTGGCGCTGCCCAGCAGCAGCAGGGCGTTGTGCCGGGCGCACAGGAACTTGGCCACGTCACGGGCGTGATAGCGGGGGCTGGTCTCGGACTTGTAGGTGTCCTCCTGCTCCTCGTCGATGATGACGGCGCCCAGGTCCGACACCGGCGCGAACACGGCGCTTCTGGTGCCGATGACCACCCGGGCGGCGCCCGAGCGGATGCGCTTCCACTCGTCGTACCGCTCTCCCATGGAGAGGGACGAGTGGAGCACGGCGATGCTGTCCCCGAAATGGGCGGAGAAGGTCTGGAGCATCTGGGGCGTCAGAGCGATCTCGGGCACAAGAAAAATGGCGCTCTTGCCCCGGTCCAGCATGGCCTGGATCAGATGGATGTAGATGGTGGTCTTGCCGCTGCCCGTGACGCCGAACAGCAGCGCCGCCTGGGGCCTCGTTCCGTCCGCCAGGGCCAGGATGCCCTCGAAAGCGGCCCGCTGCTCCCGGTTCAGCACCGGAAGCGGGCTCGTCCGGCCCGTTTCGTACTCGGGCCTTCGGTACGCGGCCTCCCGCGAAAGGGACAAAAGCCCCTTCTCCTCCAGGCGCTTCACCGTCTCGCGGCCCGCGCCGGTAAAGTAGCACAGGTCCGCCACGTTGGCCTGGCCCAGCTCCGCCAGCACCCGCAGCACTGCAGACTGCCGGACGGCGCGGCTGTTTTTTGCCGCCTGTTCCATGGCCTTTTCCGGACTGACGGCAAGACTGGCCCGGAGGATAGTCTTGTCCCCGGCCCGGCGGGCAGCGCCCGCCTCGGTCTGCAAAACGCCCTTCTTCACCAGTGCCGCCAGAGCCGGGCCGGGATTTTTCTCGCCGAATACGGCCTCCACGTCCGCCAGCTCGCACCGGCCCCCGTGGCCCGTCACGGCGTCCAGCGCCAGCCTCTGGGCCTTGTCGGTCCCGGCGGCCTCATAGGCCCGGTCCCGGTCCACGCCGTCCGCCAGCCGGTACACCGGCCACACGCTGTACCACAGTCCCGCCGGGAGCATGGCCCGCACCGCGTCCATCACCGTGCAGAAAAAGCGCTCCCGCATCCACAGCGCCAGCTTCAGCTGCGCCTCGGACAGCAGCGGCTCCTCGTCCAGCGTCTCCAGGACGCTTTTCAGGTGCTTGTCCGTCTCGCCGCCCAGGGCCAGCACGATCCCCTCTCGGGGACGGCTGCCCCCGAAGGGCACCGCGACCCGCACGCCGGGCCGGACCGCCCGCGCCAGCTTCTCCGGCACCGCATAGGTATAGGGCCGGTCCACCCAGTAGGTGACCCCGGCCACCGCTATCCGCGCTGTGGTGTATGTGGTCAATGGCAACTCCATCTCACAGGGGACGTGTCGCCGTCCCCTTTCGTCAAGCGGTTATCAGTCCTCGTTCTCGCCGGTGTTGGCGGTGAGCTTGCCGGTGTAGACCTCCTCGATGGCGGAGGACACGGGCTTCTTCGTCAGGGGCACGCCCAGATTTTCCGCCTCCTGGGAAATGCTGCGGGCCCGCTTGGCCACCAGGTTGATCAGGGCGTAACGGCTGCCGACCTTGTCCACCAGGTCGGCTACGGGGGGATAAAGCATCATATCGGTCGATCTCCTTCCATAATGGCTTTCATTCTTTTTTCGCTGCGGCAGAGCTCCGCCGTGATGATGGCGTCCAGCTCCGCAGCGGCTGTATCCGCATCGTCGTTGACGACGATGTACGCATAATCCTTCGCTCGGCCATACTCCCGGCGGGCGGTGGCCAGACGGCCCAGGATCTTCTCCTCGGCGTCGGTGCCCCGGCCACGGAGACGGCGCTCCAGCTCCGCCATACTCGGCGGGCACAGGAACACGCTCACCGCGTCCGGACGTCTTTGCAGCACCTGCTCCGCGCCCTGGACCTCGATGTCCAGCAGCACATGGTATCCCGCGTTCAGGCTCTCCTCCACCGGCGCGGCGGGGGTGCCGTAGCAGTTGCCCACATATTCGGCGTGCTCCAGAAACGCGTCGGCTTCGATCATCCGGGCAAATTCCTCGTGGGTGCGGAAAAAATAATTGACGCCGTCCACCTCGCCGGGCCGGGGGGCGCGGGTGGTGGCGGAGACGGAAAAACGGATGTCGCCGCGCCGGCGCATCAGCGCCGAGATGACCGTGCTCTTGCCCGAACCGGATGGTCCGGAGAGCACGATGAGCAGTCCTCTTTCAGCTTTCACGGCTCTCTCCCTCCCGCTGGGCCGCCCGCTCCGCCAGCGCCTCCGGCGCCAGCGGGCATAAGATCACATGGCCGCTGTCCATGACCAGCACGGTCTGCGTCTTGCGGCCATAGGTAGCGTCGACGAGCCTGCCGTCCTCGCGCGCCTGGGACACGGTCCGCTTGACGGGGTTGGAACCGGGGTCCACCGCCGCCACGATCCGGTCCAGGGACACGAAGCTTCCAAATCCGATGCTCACAAGCTTCATATCCGGCGCCTCACTCGATGTTCTGGATCTGTTCGCGGATCTTTTCCAGCTCCGCCTTCATGTCGATGACGGTCTTGGCGATGGCGCTGTCGGCGCACTTGGAGCCGGTGGTGTTGGCCTCCCGGTTCATCTCCTGGGTGAGGAAGTCCAGCTTCCGCCCCACCGGAGAGCCCTCCGCCAGCAGATGCCGGAACTGGGCGATGTGGCTTCTCAGCCGCACCGTCTCCTCGTCCACCGCAACCTTGTCGGCATAAATGGCCGCCTCCTGGAGGATGCGCCCTTCTTCTATGGATGTATCCGCCAGCACGTCCCGCATGCGGCCCAGGAGCTTTTCCCGGTACTCCGCCACCGTCTCCGGCGAGCGCTTCTCCACGGCGGCCACCATGCTCTCCAGCGCGTCCAGCTTTCCGGCGATGTCCTCCTCCAGTTTACGCCCTTCCCGGGCGCGCATGGCGTCGAAACCCTCCAGAGCTTCCGAAAGGACCCGCAAGATCGCCTCGGAAAGCGCGTCCCGGTCCGTATCCGTCTTTTCCGCGCTCAGCACCTCCGGGAACCGCACCAAGCTCAGCGCGCTCACGTCGGCGTCCAGGCCGTATTTCTCCGCCGTGTCCCGCACGGCCTTCAGATACGCCCCGGCCAGATTGTCGTTGACCCGGATGACCGCCTCCTCCGCCTGGGAGGTGTCCACGGTGATGAACACATCCACTTTGCCACGGCTGATGACGCCCGCCACGGCGGAGCGCACCGCCTCCTCGGCGAACAGACAGTTTCTCGGCAGCCGGACGGACACGTCAAGATACCGGTTGTTGACGCTCTTCAGCTCCGCCGTCACGCCGATGGCGTTCACCTCGCCCTTGGCGCCGCCGTAGCCTGTCATGCTCCTGATCATTCAAAGTACCTCGCTATTTTCACTAAGTAGAACCGTATGACGGACGAATACGCCATGTCATACAGGAAAAACACCACCGCGCCCAGGGGGTACAGCACGTACCAGGCCAGCTCCCCGCCCGTAAACGTGAACAGGGCCTTGGCCAGCAGCCAGTAGACCACGAAGGCGAAGGTGTACAGCGCGTATTTGCAAAGCCAGCACACGCCCGTTTTATGGATACGCTCAAATAGGCTCTTAGCGATGGGATAGTACCCGAAAAAGGCCGTGAACATGATGGCCGCCGCCCCCGGATAGAGCAGCGCGCCCAGCGCCGCCGTGACGGCGAACACGCCCAGGGACCATTTCAGCCCGTACATCATCAGCGTCACGCACACCGGCAGGCTGGAAATGGCCACCAGCGCCAGCCGTCCCGCCGGGAGCACGGATCCCAGAAGCAGCAGCACCACGCTCAGAGCCGTCAGGATCGCCAGCCTTGTCAATCGTTTCGTGGAAGTATTCATCTCACCGACAGCCAATGCAGGGAATCAGATTCCCGCCGCACATCTCGCAGCAGCAGTCCGCGCAGATCAGGTTCTGGCACATGTTGCAGGCCGCGTCGCCGCCCATCATGCTCGCGCCCATGCCGCCGGTCGGCCGGTACGCCTGGCCGCCCTGGTTCATGTACTGCACCGCGTTGCGGTACTCCACGTTGCTCGGGTCCATGGTGGCGGCGGTGCGGTAATACTGCCCCGCCTGGTCCATCCAGCCCCGGCGCCAGTAGACGCTGCCCATGAGGTAATACCACTCCGCGTCGTGGCTGCCGATGGCGTTCAGCATGGCCTCCGCCTGGGCCAGATTGTTGGCGTTGATGAGGTTGCGGATCTGGATATACTGGGCGTTTTTGCCCGCGCCCCGGCTCTGACCGGCCGTCTGGTAGGCGCTGCCGCCGTAGCTGTAGGAGCTGCCGCCGCCCTGCTCACGGCTCTTGGTGATGGCGTCGTAGGCCTCGTTGATCTCCTTCATCTTCTCGGAGGCCAGGTCCGCCAGAGGGTTGTCGTGATAGTTGTCAGGGTGGTATTTCCGCGCCAGATCGCGGTACGCCCGCTTGACCTCGTCGTCGCTGGCGGAGGGGGATACGCCCAATACGCTGTAAGGATCGTTCATATGCTGCTCCGTTTCCTGTGTATTTTCGCGGAAGTGTTCCATGTCCCGGCAAAGACCGCCTGGGTCGCCGCCGGAAGCCCCAGATAGATGATGTTCGACAAGATGCCCGCGTAGACATTCTCCCCCATCAGCACATAGGCTGATACGAGGGCGTTGTGGGAGTGCTGCATGCCGGTCCGGAGGACTTTTTCATCCTCATCAGAGAGCTTTCCGTCCACCGGCTGAAACCGGTATCGCAGGGGATTGTAGCCGTCCGTTTTGATGTCCTCGGCCAGATCGTCCGCCGCGTCCAGGATATAGATGATGCGGCCCAGGTGGTATAAAAGCTCTCCGGCGGCCCGACGCCGGGCCAGGTCCTCTACGCCGCTGGCGATGGAGCGCAGGAGACGCGCGAACTTGTCCGCCGCCGCGTCCAGGCTGGGGCACTTTTCCTTTTCCAGCTTCTGCAGCGCCCGGAGATTTTCCTCCGCCGCCGCCGCGAAATCCGGCTGCCGGGCCGCCGCCCGGCCGTAAGCCCGCTTCAGGGCCCGGCAGGCGAGGCCGCAGCCCAGCCGGGCGGGAAGCCGCCCGTCCGCCGTTCCGTCCGCCAGCTTCCACCAGCCCAGCACCACGGTCATATCCGCCGCGGTCTGAAGGCTTTGACTGCTCTCCAGGCATTCCGTCCTCCGGAACGGATGGGACGGGCACCGGCGGGGGCAGGTCTTTGCCGGTCCCTCGTCCGCCAGCAGCATGGCCAGGAACGTGAAATCGTAATTGACCAGAAACCGGCTGAGAAAGCCGTACCGCCGGGCCAGCTCATGGCACAGCCCGCAGTACACGCCCCGAAAACGCTCGAACTCCGATATTTTCAGCTCGCCCTTTACCGGGCGGACATACCCGTACATCAGCGGCTGAAACCGGTTATCTCGTAGTCGATCTTCTTGTGCCTGCGGCCCAGAATGGTCACGATGGCCGCGCCCACCGCGCACGCTATCAGGCTCAGCACGATGCACTGGCTCTGGCCCAGACTCAGCAGCGCGCCCAGGCCGTAGCCGAGGAAGAGCATGACCACCGGGATCATATAGACCAAAACCGCCGCCTGCACGATCACGCCGGTCTCCGTCTCCAGCGTCACCCGGTCGCCGGGCTTGGCGAAGATCTTATTCTCCGCCGAGACCAGGATGCGCTTGCCGTACACGCACTCGCCGCAGCCGGAACAGTGGCCGCAGGCGGTCCCCCGCTCCACGGCGACCTCCGCCAGTCCTTTATCCAAAAGCCTTGTCACTACGCCGTTTTGCGTCATTGCTCTTCCTCCAGCTGCACATAGACGTTATACGAACCGACGGCGCCCGCGCTGTCGTACCCGTCCACATACACGGTGGTCGGCGCCCTGTACCGACCGGCCGTGGCCTCGGACAGGCCGCTGAGATCCGCCACGACCCGGATGTTGTTGGCGGTGATGCGGGGCAGGATGTTGGACGGGGCCCGGACCGTGATGACCTTGTTCACATCGATGATGCTGATGTCATATCCGTCCGGCGCGTTGATATAGCTCAAATTCGTCACGATGAACAGATCGGAGCTCAGTCCCACGAATTCCAGGCTCACCGTGGCGGTGGTCTCCCCCGTCAGGCACTCCACGCCGTTGGGCAGCACGATGTTGTACTCCGTCTCCGGGAAGGCGAGATAGTCGGCCAGATTGATATTGGCCAGAGAGATGCTGTTCAGCCCGTCCAGCGTGGCCGCGTCGCCCGCCACGGTGATGGTGGCAGGCTCGATATGCTTGACCACATTCGTCTCGCCGGAGGCGCCGCCGCCGTCGATCAGCGTCACGTCCAGCGCTACCTCCTTGATGGTGCTCACCGGCACGGTGACGGTGACCGTCTCCGTATCCGCCTGTACGTCCTCAAACTCCAGGATGTTCCCATTCGCGTCCAGGAGCACGTAATTCCCCTCGGCGGAGAAGGACGAGCTGACCTCATCCCGGCCGACTGTCACCTGCACCTTCGCGATCTGCTCCAGCTCCTCCTCCGGGCCTGTGAAGGTCACGTTGGCGGGGTCAAAGGTCATCTCCGCGCTGTCCACCATGTACCCCTCCGCCGTGGTGCCCTCAAACACGCCGGTCACCGGGAAGGTCTTCGTGGACAGCTTGCTGATCTGCAGGCCGATGGTGGAGGGCGACTTGCTGGTCTCGCGGATGCCGGCCTGGTTCACCGTGGTGGGATAGGAGATGGAGTAGCTCATGGTCCGATAACCGGCCATGGTGATGTTGGTCAGGTTCACCACCGCCTTGAGGTCCGCGCTGGTGATCTGGGAGATATCCCGCCGGGTGCCCGTCAGGGTCACGTTCACGGTGGAGGTATCCTGGTCGGACACCACCAGATTGAGCGTGTCCCGCATGGCCTCCTGGCCGGTGAAGGTCACCTCCACACCGTAGAAGGTCTGGGTCCGGGTAGCGCCATAGTTCGAAGTATAGTATATCCACATGATCAGCGCCACGGCCAGGCTGAATATCACCCAGAAGACGTGGCTGTCCAGCACCTGGCCGATCACGCTCGTTCCGTTCTTATTGCGCATCGTTGCTCCCCTTTGTACGTCTCAGGCGGCCCCGCAGTCCCCTGCGGCTGTCATCCTCTTCCGGCAGCAGCTCCCGGCGCAGCAGGGCCTCGAAGGTGTCCTGAGACAGGTGCCGCTTCAAAAGTCCGTCCTCCGCCACGCTGATGCCGCCGGTCTCCTCCGAGACGATCACAACCACCGCGTCGGACCGTTCGCTCATGCCGATACCGGCCCGGTGGCGCATGCCCAGGTCCCGGCTCAGATTGGCGTTCTCGCTCAGCGGCAGCATGCAGCCCGCCGCCGCGATGCGCCCCTCCTGCACGATCACCGCGCCGTCATGCAGCGGCGATTTGTCGTAGAATATGTTCTTCAAAAGCTCCGCCGAGACCAGCGCGTCGATCTGCGTGCCGGAGGCCATGGCCTCGTTGAGCCGGTTCGTCCGCTCAAACACGATCAGCGCGCCCGTGCGGCTCTTGGACATGTCCTCGCAGGCGTAGACCGTCTGGCGGATGACCTTTTCCAGCGCCTGGCCGCCCACGTCCCTTCCCAGAAAGGAGAACAGCCTGTACGACCCCACGCGCTCCAGCGCCCGGCGTATCTCCGGCTGGAACAGCACGATCACCGCCAGAACGCCGATCTCGAACACCTGCCGCAGGATGAAGCTCGTAAGCGTCAGATGCAGCACGCTGGACAGCCCCAGCGCCACCAGCAGCAGCAGGATACCCTGGGCGACCCGCATGGAGTTGGTCCGCCGGATGAAGGAGATCGCGGCGTAGATCGCCACCGCCACCAGCAGCACATCCACCACGTCGGCAAAGCTCATGGACAGGATCAGCCGCAGGTTGTCGGTCACACTTTTTAAAAAACTGCTCATATCGTCGGCACCATCATCGCTTGATTTTCACAAAAACACACTCTTTGTCAACTTTGTATTATATAACATAATCCCGCCGTTGGCAACACAATTTCTCCACGGCGGCCGCCAAAAGAAAGAAAGACTGACGCGGGGCGGTCTCCCGCCCCGGCGTCAGTTGCTCTATCCTTATCGTCACAGCAGCTCCAGCACGGCGTCCGCCGCCGCCATCGCTTCCCGCTCCGTGTTGAAGGGCGAAAAGCTGAACCGGACCGTTCCCTCCTCCAGCGTCCCCGCCGTCTCGTGGGCCAGGGGCGCGCAGTGAAGGCCCGCACGCACGGCCACGCCCTTCTCTCCCAGCCGGGCCGCCGCCTCCTCGCAGTCCAGAGCGTCTATCTGCACGGACAGCACCCCCGTCTGAAGCGCCGGGTCCGCTGCCCGGAACAGCCGCAGACCCTTTTCCTGTTCCAGCCGCCGGGAAAACAGCTCCAGCAGCTCCCGCTCATGGGCCAGCACCGCCGGACAGGTCCGTCTCTCCAGCCACTTCACGCCCGCCAGCAGTCCCGCGACGCCCGGCACGTTGTGGGTTCCCGGCTCCAGCCGGTCCGGCAGGAATTCCGGCATGGCCGCCTGTCGGCTTAGCGAGCCGGTGCCGCCGTAAAAAAGCGGCGTCACGTCCTCGTCCCGGCACAGCAGCACGCCGGTGCCCTGAGGGCCCAGCAGCCCCTTATGGCCGGGCATGGCCGCGAAAGCGCAGCCCAGTCTGTCAAAATCCAGCCCCACCGTGCCCGCGCTCTGGGACGCGTCCACGATCAGCGGCACCCCCTGTTCCCGGCACAGGTCCGCGATCCGCTCCACCGGCAGGATATAGCCGAACACGTTGGAAACCTGGGTGCATACCGCCGCCTTCGCCCCCGGCAAAAGCTCCCGGAACGCCCGCACCATGGCGTCCGGCGCGAACAGCGGCGCCCGCGCCACGGCGATATCCGCGCCTACGCCGTGCAGGGGCCGCCAGACGGCGTTGTGCTCGTAGCCGGAGATCACCACTCTGTCCCCCGGCCGCACAAGGCTCCGTATGGCGATGTTCAGCCCGTGGGTGGCGCTGGAGGTGAATACCACCTGGGCCGGGTCCCGGACGCAGAAAAGGTCCGCCAGAGCCACCCGGCAGTCCAGGACCGTGTCCGCCGCCCGCATGGCGCTTTCATACCCGCCCCGTCCGGGGCTGGACATGGTCCGCATGGCCTCGGACACCGCGTAGCGGACCGAGGCGGGTTTTAAAAAGGATGTGGCGGCGCTGTCAAGATAGATCATTCCGATACCTCCAATGTTCCGTCAGGATGGCGCAGGATCACCCGTTCCGGTACGAGCCCCGCGCCCGTCAGGATGCTCACGGCCCAGTCCCGGTGGCGGGCCGCCACGATCACACAGTAGGCGCAGCCCTTTGCCGCGGCGGCCTTCGGCACGCGGGAGACTGTTCCCGTCACGCCCGCCCTCTCCAGCACCCGCGCCGCCCGCTGGGCATAGGTCAGGCTTCGGAATGTCAGTAAATATTGCATAAAAAGTCCTCCCGCTGTGGTCAAAGACCGTTGTGGTCACGGACCATTGTATGCGGGAGGCGTTTTATTTGGTTCTGCTCACACCAGCAGCGCCACCGCGTGGGCGCATACGCCCTCGCCAGAGCCGGTGAAGCCCATGCGCTCCTCGGTGGTGGCCTTGACGCTGACGGCGGACAGGTCCACGGCCAGGTCCGCGGCGATGTTGCGCCGCATGGCCTCGATGTACGGGGCCAGCTTCGGCCGCTGGGCCACGACGGTCACGTCGCAGTTGCCCACGGCGTATCCGGCCTTCCGCGCCGCCTCCGCCGCGGAGCGCAGCACGATCCGGCTGTCGATGCCCTCCGTGGCAGGGTCGCTGTCGGGAAACATGTGGCCGATATCCCCCAGCGCCGCCGCGCCGAGAATGGCGTCCGCCAAGGCGTGCAGCAGCACGTCCGCGTCCGAGTGGCCCAGAAGGCCCTTTTCAAAGGGGATCTCCACCCCGCCCAATATGAGCTTTCTTCCCTCCACCAGCCGGTGGGCGTCATAACCCTGTCCGATCCTCATCGCCTGCTCCTCTCCGCCAGGATCAGCTCGACCAGTTTCAGATCCAGCGGCGTTGTGATCTTGATGTTGTCCTCGCTGCCTTCCGACAGCGTGATCTTCCCCCCGATGCGCTCCACCGCCGCGCAGTCGTCGGTGACCTCCGGGGCGTTTTCCGCCGCGTCCAGCAGCGCCGAGCGGATCAGGTCCGCCTGAAAGCACTGGGGCGTCTGGGCAGCGAACAACCGGGACCTGTCCGGCGTCCCCGCCACCATGCCCTTATCCGCCACCTTCACCGTGTCCCGCACCGGCACCGCCGGCAGGGCCGCCGTGTGGCGGTACGCCGTCCACAGCGCGTCTGTGATGACCTTCTCCGTCACCAGGGGACGGGCCCCGTCGTGGATGGCGACGAGCTTTGCCTCCGGCGGCACGGCCAGCACTCCGGCCAGACAGGATCTGGCCCTGGTATCGCCCCCGGGGACTACCGCCGTGAGCTTGGTCACGCCGTACCGCCGACAAAGGTCCCCCACCGCGTCCGTCATGTCCCGCCGGGCGGCCACCACGACGGCCCGGACGGCCTGCGTCTGTTCAAAGGCCAGAAGCGTCCTGGCCAGCACCGGCATACCGCCCAGGTCCGCCATCAGCTTGTCGCCGCCGAACCGGGTCCCGGAGCCCCCCGCCACGATCACCGCCGCGGCGTAAGGCAGCCGGAGCTCCTTCATTTTTTTCGATATCGCGCCCATACACGCCCTCAACATATCTTCCAAAAGTGTCACATAAAGTGATTATACCCTTTTCCGGGATTTTACGCAAGGGTATTGGAGGGATCGGCTTGCTGCGGGATAAGACCCTGGCCTTCAACACGGCGCTGCTCACCGTCTCGGGCCTGGCCATGCGGTTCGTGGGCATGATCTGGCAGGTCTGGCTGGTCAGCCGGATCGGCGAGGCGGGCATCGGCCTGTTCCAGCTGGTGACGAGCGTGAACACGCTGGCTGTGACGGTAGCCATGTCCGGCAGCCGCTACGCCGTCACCAGGCTGGTGAGCGAGGAGCGGGGGCTGGGCCGACCCCACGGCGCGGCCCAGGCTCTGGGCGAGAGCATGCTTTATGGGCTGTTTTTCGGCCTGGCCGCCGGGCTGATCCTTATGTTCACGGCGGAGCCGCTGGGCTTTCTCTGGCTGGAGGACGCCCGGACCGTGCGGCCGCTGCTGCTCCTGGCCCTGACCATGCCCCTGACCGGACTGGACTCGGTGATGCACGGCTATTTCACCGCCGTGGGCCGGGTGTGGAAGAGCGTGACCGTCTCCGTGTGCCAGCAGCTGGTGACCATCGGCGCCACCGCCCTGATCCTGATCGTTGGCCCCGAGGCCAACCTGGAATTCGCCGTGGCCGGTATCACCGCCGGGGCCCTGATCGGAGAGACCTTCGGCGTGGCCGCGCTCGGCATCGCCTACCTCACCGACAAAAGGGCGCACGGCATCGTCCGGGATAAGAGCGCGCCGCCCATTCCGGGCATGACCAACCGGCTTCTGACCATCGCCCTGCCTCTGGCGGCGGCGTCCTATGCCCGCAGCGGCCTTTCCACGCTCCAGCATCTGCTGGTGCCCCGCGGCCTGCGCTCCTCCGGCCTGACGGCGGAGTCGGCCCTGGCCGGATACGGGGTCATCCAGGGCATGGCCCTGCCGGTGGTGCTGTTCCCCTCCTGCCTGATGATGGCGGTGGCGGAGCTGATCGTGCCCAAGCTCACGGAGCGGCAGATGCAGGGCCGGACCGACAGCATCCGGCATGTGACGGAGGACGTGCTGTGGAAGAGCTTTCTCTTCTGCGCCATCACCGCCAGTCTCTTCCTCGGGCTGGGCGACAGTCTGGGGCTTGCCCTCTACGACTCCCCGGAGGCCGGGACATATATCCAAATTTTCGCCCTCATCGTGCCGGTCATGTACATGGATATGGCCACGGACGGGTGTCTGAAGGGTCTGGGCGAGATGATGTTCTGCATGGTCGTCAACATCGCGGACGTGGGGCTTTCCGCGCTCATGGTGTGGCTGCTGCTGCCGGAATGGGGCCTGGGGGCCTATATCTTCGTGATCTGCTTCACGGAGGTATTCAACTTCGTGCTGAGCATGTGGCGGCTGCGCAAGGTCTCCGGCTTCTCCCTGCCGTGGAAGCATGTGGGATACACGGCGCTGTGGGCGGCGGTGTGCGGCGGAGCGGCCCGGCTGCTGGGCGCGTTTACCGGCGCGGACGGCAGCGTCATCGCGCTGATCTTTTCCATGGCCGCCGGACTTGGGCTTTACTGCCTCGTCATGCGCAGGCACATCTCCATATCCCTTTGACAGCGGCGGGATAATCTGGTAAGCTATGGTCAGGAAGTGATGAGCATGCTTTTGACCGTAGATCTGTCCAACAGCCGTATCACCCTGGCGGGCATGGAGGACGGCGCCGTCCGCTTCTCCTGCCAGATCGCCACCGTCAAGACCCGCACGGCGGACGAATACGCGGCGCTGATGCACCTGCTGCTGACCCGGCAGGGCGCGGACTGCGGCGCGCTGGAGGGGTGCATCCTCTCCTCCGTGGTGCCGGAGCTGACGCTGGTCCTCCGGCAGGGGCTGGAGCTTTTGACCGGGCTGGCCCCCATGGTGGTGGGGCCGGGCGTAAAGACAGGGCTGAATATCCGGCTGGACGACCCATCCGAGCTGGGCGGCGATTTTGTGGCGGCCGCCGTGGCGGCCCAGGCGGACTATCCCCTGCCCGTCATCACCGTGGACATGGACACCGCCATCGGGCTTGGCGTCACCGACGCCCAGGGCCGGTACATCGGCGGCGTCATCGCCCCCGGTATCATGGCCTCCGCCGCCGCCCTGACCAGCCGGGCCTCCCTGCTGCACAACGTGGTCCTCCAGGCCCCCAGCCACATCATCTGCAAAAATACCGACGAGAGCATGCGCTCCGGCATCATCTATGGCGCCGCCGCCATGCTGGACGGGCTCCTGGCCGGGATGGAGGAGGAGCTGGGCCAGTCGGCCACCGTGGCGGCCACCGGCGTATGGGCCCCCGCCGTCATCCCCCACTGCCGCCGGAAGGATATCCATTTGGACAGAGATCTTATCCACCGGGGACTGTGGCTCATTTGGAAAAAGAACCAAAAACATTGAATTTTGATACAAAACGACCGGCAGCGGGCCTCCGCTGCCGGTTTTATATCCAATGGTAACTATTTTCCCTGTATGTATTTATGAATACTGGCCGCCGCCGATTTTCCGGCCGTCATGGCGCTGATGACCGTGCCCACGCCGGTGACCGCGTCGCCGCCGGCAAACACGCCCACCCGGCTGGTGGCGCCGGTGGCCGCGTCCGCCGCGATGCCGCCGGTAGCCGTGGAGTCCAGGCCAGGGGTAGTGTGCAGCAGCAACGGGTCCGGTCCCGCGCCCACCGCCACGACCACCGTGTCCGCCTCCAGCAGGTCCGGCTCCCGACCGGATATCCTTACCGCGCTCACATGCCCGTCCTCTCCCGCCAGTATCTCCAGCGGCGCCGTCTCCGGCAGGAACGTCACGCCCTCCGCCAGGGCCCTATGTACCTCCTCCCGCCGGGCGGGCAGATCGTCCACCGGGTGGCCGCACAGCACGCGCACATCCTCCGCGCCCAGCCGCAGAGCCGTGCGGGCCGCGTCCAGGGCCATATCCCCGTCGCCCGCCACCACGACGCGCTTTCCCGCCATGGCGTCCCGCCCCAGCTCCTCCGCGCGCATGAGAAGGTCCTTGGCGGACAGCACCCCCGGCAGGTCCTCGCCGGGGATATCGAGCTTTTGGAGCATGCCCGCGCCGGAGCCGATGAACACCGCCTCGAAGCCCTGCTCAAACAGTTCGTCCACGCTGTCCATCTTCCCCACAGTGGATTCGGTGATGATCTCCACGCCCAGGCTCTCCAGCCGGACGATCTCCATCTCCACCACAGACCTGGGCAGCCGGAACGCCGGGATGCCGAACATCATCAGGCCGCCGGGCCGGTCCATCGCCTCGTATACCGTCACCTCATAGCCCAGCCGGACCAGCTCTCCCGCGCAGGTGAGTCCCGCGGGGCCGGAGCCGATCACCGCCACCCGGTGGCCGTTGGGCTCGGCGTACTCGTCGTCGGGGGACGCGCCGCCGTTTTGGATGTGCCAGTCCGCCGTGAACCGCTCAAGCCGTCCGATCGCCACCGGCTCGCCCTTGATGCCCCGGATGCACCGGCCCTCGCACAGGGCCTCCTGGGGGCAGACCCGGCCGCAGACGGCGGGCAGATTGCTGACAGCGAAAAGCGTCTCGTAGGCGCCCTTGAAGTCGCCCTCCGCCACCCTGGCGATGAACGCCGGGATGGGCACCGACATGGGGCAGCCCTCCACGCACCGGGGCTCCCGGCAGTTCAGGCAGCGCTTCGCCTCGTCCACCGCCGCCTCCGCCGTATAGCCCAGGGCCGTCTCGTCGAAATTGCCGGTCCGCACCTTCGGGTCCTGCTCCGGCATCGGGTTCTTGTCCATGCGCATATTTGCCATGTTATGCCTCCTTTTGCGCCCGGCAACGCTCGCTCGTATCCCACAGCGGCTTTTTATCTGGCCGCTTCAATCTCCGTCAGCGCGTCCACGATCTTTTCAAACCCCATGGCCCGGCTGGCCTTCACCAGTACGGCGTCTCCGGGCCGCACCAGCTGGTCCAGAGCCGATACCAGTTCATCCGCGGTAGCAAACCAGGGCGCGCGCGCTCCCGCTCCGTCGGCGATCGCCCGCGCCTCCGGGCCGCAGGCAGCTACCGCGTCGCACATTTTTGCCGCGAACGCCCCGATCTGGCGGTGCAGCTCCGGTCCCGCCGGACCAAGCTCCCGCATGTCCCCCAGAATGGCCACGTGCCGTCCCGGAAGCCTCACAAGGCTCTCGATGGCGCTGCGGGTGCTGGTGGGGTTGGCGTTGTAGCAGTCGTCCAGGATGGTGAGGTCCCCGGCCTTCCGCACCCGGCCCCGGCTGCCCACCGTCTCGTAGGCGGCGACGCCGTCTGCGATCTCAGCGTCCGTCATGCCCAGCTCCAGGCCCACCGCTGCCCCCATCAGGGCCGCGTAGACCATGTGCTGGCCAAAGGCGGGGATGCGCACGGGGATACGCCGGTCCCCCGCCAGGATCGTGCAGCGCATGCCCTCCGTTCCGTCGGCCCGGACGTCCGCCGCCCGGACGGCGCAGTTCCCGCCCAGGCCGAACAGCACGGTCCGATGGCCAAAATCGTGCTCGCGCAGCAGCCCGTCGTCTCCGTTGGCGATGACGACGCCGCCGGGGCCCATGCCCTCCGTCATCTCGCCCTTGGCCCGGAGCACGCCGGGCCGGTCCCCCAGAAACTCCAGGTGGGCGTCCCCGATGAGGGTGTACACGCCCATGTCGGGCCGGACCATCTCCGCCAGACGGCGCATCTCCCCAAAGCCGGAGATGCCCATCTCCACCACGGCGGCCTCATGCTCCTCCCGGAGCCGGAGCAGCGTCAGAGGCACGCCCAGTTCGTTGTTGAAATTCTTCTCCGTTTTCAGCGTGTTGAACCGCCGGGAAAGCACCGCCGCGATCATCTCCTTGGCGGTGGTCTTGCCCACGGAGCCGGTCACGCCGACCACCGGGATATCAAACCGGGCCCGATAATACGCCGCCAGAGCCCGCAGAGCGGCCTGGGTATCCGAAACCTGTATCTGGCAGACGGGCGCGTCCGCGAACCGCTGGCACAGCACGCAGGCCGCGCCCTTTTCCGCCGCCTGAGGGATGAAGTCGTGCCCGTCGACCCTTGCGCCGGGTATGGCCGCGAACAGGCACCCGGGCTCGATGGTCCGGCTGTCCGTGGTGACGGAGGCGAGCTCTCCCGCCGGGACCGGTCCACGGACCGTGCCGCCGGTGACGGACGCGACGACCTCCGGCGTCAAACGCCTCATCGTCCCGCCGTTCATCCCTGATATTTCCTCATGGACGCGTCGATGAGCGCCTGACAAAGGGCCCCGTAGTCCATGCCCATGGCCAGGCCCATCCGGGGTATCAGGCTGGTGGGGGTCATGCCCGGAAGGGTGTTGGCCTCCAGGCAGTAGAACACCCCGTCCGTACCCATGATGAAGTCCACCCGGCCATACGCCTGCAGGCCCAGGGTATCGTAGACCTTCTCCGCCAGCGCCTGGATGGCGGCGGTCTCGTCCGCCGTGATGGGCGCGGGACAGGGTTCGTCCGTCATGCCAGGCTGGTATTTGTTCTTATAGTCGTAAAATCCGGACTTGGGGATGATCTCCGTCACGGGCATGGCCCGACCGTCCAGCACGCCCACGGTCAGCTCCCGGCCCGCGATGAACTGCTCGACCAGCACGCTGTCCTCATACCGGAACGCAAGCTCCAGGGCCGCGCCGTATTCCTCCGGGTCTCGCACGATGGTGGTGCCCACGCTGCTGCCGCCGGAGCAGGGCTTCACCACACAGGGAAGCGTCGGCATGGGCGCCTGCTCCCCTCTGCGGATGGTGACGCTCTCCGCCAACGGCACGCCCGCCGCCCGGAGCAGGGTCTTGGACACGCTCTTGTTCATGGCCAGGGCGCTGCCCAGATAGCCGCTGCCGGTATAGCGCACGCCGTTGATGTCAAAATACGCCTGGAGCTTGCCGTTTTCGCCCTCCTCGCCGTGCAGGGCCAGGAACACGATGTCCGCCGCCTTGCATATCTCCAGCACATGGGGGCCGATCAGTCCCTGGCCGGGACGCATGGCCCGCACAGCCGCCAGGTCCGGGGCGTCCGCCGCCACGGAAAAGGCGCCGTCGTTATCCTCGGCGGTGAATACGTCCTCCGCCGAGACGTAATCCTCCGTCCAGCCCAGAAAAAGGTCCAGCAGCGCCGCCCGATGGCCGATCTCCCGCAGCGCCCTGGCAATGCCCCGGCCGCTGGACAGAGATACGTCCCGTTCGTTCGATAATCCTCCGCAAAGCACCGCGATCTTCATAACAGAATCCTCCTGAAGCCTATGCCGCTTATTCGTTTTATTTTAACATATAAGGGAGATTCGTGCAATTGTATTGTCATATTTTCAAAAATATGTTAAAATAATTTATAGTGCGCACGCCAGCGCTTAGGAAGGACATACACCATGCCATACATTGTCATCGACCTGGAATGGAACCAGGCCATGAGCGCAAAATCCTCCGTTTTCAACCATCTGCCCATCCATCTGCGGGGCGAGATCATCCAGATCGGCGCGGTGAAGCTGAACGGCGACTTCACCCCCGGCGAGGAATTCCAGTGCGACGTGAGCCCCGTGTGGTTCCGGAAGATGCACTACAAGGTCAAAAAGCTCACCGGCTTCGACAACGCCCGCCTGGCCCACGGCGTCCCCTTCCCGGAGGCCATGGAAAAGTTCCTGGCCTGGTGCGGACCGGACTGCACCTTCATGACCTGGGGCTATGACGACAGCGGCATCATGGAGCAGAACTGCATCATCCACGACCTGGACATCGACTGGATGGGCCGGTGGGTCAATCTGCAGATCATCTACAATATGCTCACCGAGGACGAGGACCGGAACCAGAAGTCCCTGGAGACCGCCATGGAGCACTTCGGCATCGAGCAGACCCGCGTGGCCCACGACGCCCTGGGCGACGCTTACAATACCGCCCTCGTCTGCTCCCGGCTGGATCTGGCCCGGGGCCTTGCCAATTATGAGGACCTGGTCCGCCAGCTGACCAGGCATACCAACGGCGGCGGACAGAACGGACCCGCCCCGCTGGAGCACTCCGTCTCCCCCGCCTACGACAGCCGCGAGGAGCTTTGGCAGGCCGCGGATCACGCCCGGGCCGTGTGTCCCGTCTGCGGCAAGGCGCTGGAGCGCACCGGCTGGGTCAGTCAGGGCGACCGCCGCTATATGGCCATGGCCACCTGCGACGAGCACGGCTCCTACCTCTGCCGCATCCGTCTGCGCCACGGCGAGGACGGCTCCTGGACCGCCAACCGGCTGCTCTATCAGGCGGACGAGGACATGGTCAAGAGCTTTCAAGAGCGCCAGTCCCACCCCCGCCGCAGGAGACGGAGCCGGAAAAAGCCCCAATAAGATATGAAAACGGACCTGGCGCAGACTGAAGTTTGCGCCAGGTCCTTGCTATATGCGTTATTTCTTGTATTTCAGGCTGTTGCTTGCGGCGTAGCCGCTGAGGAACGTCTTTTTGTCGTTCATCACACACCGGACCGTGAACTGGTATGTCTTACCGCTTTTCAGGTACTTCGCCGCGCGGGTGTAGCTCGTCGCAGTTGTGGTGCCGATCTTCTTCCAGTCCCCGCCGTTCTCCCGGTAGTACACCGCGTATCGGGGCGAACCCTTCACCGCGTTCCAGGTGACCTTGATGCCGTTGGATGCGGCGCTGATCTTCACCTTCGGCGCGGACAGGTATTTCAGGCTGTTACTGGCGGCGTAGGAGCTCAGCATAGTCTTTTTGTCGTTCTTCACACACCGGACTGTGAACTGATAGGTCACGCCGGGTTTCAGGTTCGCCGCTTTGCGGGTGTAGCTGGTGGCGGCGGTGGTGCCGATCTTGTGCCATGCGCCGCCGTTCTCCCGGTAATACACCATGTATCGGCTCGCGCCCGACACCTTGTTCCACGTCACCTTGATACCGCTGGCAGCGGCGCTGATCTTCACCTTCGGCGCGGACAGGTATTTCAGACTGTTGCTGGCGGCGTAGGAGCTCAGCATGGTCTTTTTGTCGTTCTTCACGCAGCGGACCGTGAACTGGTACGTAACGCCAGATTTCAGCTTGGACGCGGCGCGGGTATAGCTTGTCGCGGTGGTGGTGCCGATCCTCTTCCAGCTTCCGCCGTTCTCCCGGTAGTAAACCATGTACCGGCTCGCGCCCGACACCTTGTTCCAGCTCACCTTGATCCCGCCGTTGGTGGCGGCGGAGATGGTCACTGTGGGCGCGGCGTAGTACGTCACGCTCTTGCCCGTCTTGTCGTAGCTTCCGGCCGTGCCGCTCTTGTCAAAGGCCTTGACCGTGAAGCTATATTTCGTCCCGCTCTTGGCGCCGGCCCAAGTATAGCTGGTGCCCGTCACGTCCTCGATCTTGGTCCAGCTCGTCTTGCCGCCGCCCTTATAGTACACCCGGTACTTGGCCACGCCGGAGACTTTGCCCCAGCTGATCTTCACGCCGGAGGCCGTATTGCTCGCGCCGCTCAGCTTCGGCGCGGGGAGCAAACCAGGCGTCACGTTGATCGCGGCGGAGGCGCTGTAGGAGCCGCCCGCCATGGTGGCTGTGATCGTCGCCCTGCCGGGTTTGACAGCCGTTACCACGCCGTTTTTGACCGTGGCGACCGACTTGTCGGAGCTGCTCCAAACCAAGGTGTTGGCAGAGAGCTTCGTCGCATTGTCCATGCCGGGGTTGCGGAAATAATAGGCGGCTTTCGCTGTTTTGCCTGCGGCGATGGACGTGGAGTCCAGCTTCAGCATGGCGGAATAGGCATAATGCTCCGGGTACCATTGGGTCCCGGAACCGACGGGCGCCTCGTCGAATTCCTCCGTCGCGATCTGGACATTCGCCGTTACGGTCTTGTCCGCGGGCTTCGCACAGTTGGACGTATCCGTCCCCATGCCGAAGCACTGGACCCAGTAATAGACGCCGTTGACCACCACGCAGCCGACGCCAACGGTCGTGTAGTCCGCCGTCAGGATATTGGCCCGGTGTCCCTCGGAATTCATCCAAGACTGCATGGCCGCGCTGGGGGTAGCCTGTCCCGCCGCGATGTTTTCAGCGTACATCAGGCTGTTGAGGGACATACAGGACGAGCCGTCCGGACGGGTGTGGGCAAACAGGACCGATATCTCGGCCGCCCGCTGCATGGCCGTCTCCAGAAGAGACTGGTTCATGACCAGCGGGGACAGGCCCTCCTTCTTTCTCTCCTTGTTCACGATGTCCAGCACTTCATAGGCGCTGGCGTAATTCCGCTTGGCCGATACGGCGATCTGCTCCACCTGGCGCAGACCGTTTCCGCCGTAGGGCTTGGTCTGCTCATTTTTGGCCGTGACCTTGGTATTGGGGTCAAACGAGCCGTCGGCCACATAGATGACGGAGGCGGGCAGCGTGATGGATTCCAGTCTCCAGCAGCCGTAGAAGGACTCTCTGTAAATATGGGTGATGCCCTCGTTCAGACGCACCTCGGTCAGCGAGTAGTCGTTAAAAAACGTCTGATACGGGATGCAATCGTTCAGACCCAGGCTTGTGAAGCTCTCCAGGTTGCCGCATTCCCCAAAGCAGCCGTTGCCGATCGACTTGATGTTGGCGGGCAGCGTCACGGACCTCAGGCTGTCGCAATAGGCAAAGGTCCTGGCGTCAAGCTCCTCCAGCCCGGTCCCGAAATCGATCGTTTCCAGCGAGGAACATTTTGCAAACATTTCATAGCCTGTACACTTGAGACCCTTTCCAAACTTGACCGACTTCAGAGAGGTGCACCCATAAAAGGCGAAATCATCCACCTTCGTCACGCTGTCGGGGATCGTCACCGACGTCAGCGCTGCGCCATCAAACGCGGATTCCCCCAGCTCGGTCACGCTGTTGGGGATCGTGACCTGCGTCAGATAGCGGTTGGTCAGGAATGCGCAGGCCCCTACTTTGGTAACAGTGGAAGGGATGGTGAAGCTCGCGGCAGTATTCCCGCTGGGATAGGCATAGAGCGTCTTGCCTCCGTCGGTATAAAGAACGCCATTCTTCGCCGTATAAACACTGTTTCCTGCCTCTACCTCATAAGCGCCGATCGCCGTGTTGAAAAAAGCGTTAGAGGCCATCTCTTTCAAGTTTTTGCCCAGTTTGAACGTCCGAAGCTTTGTGTTCTGAAACGCGTAGGTGCCGATGCTCACCGCTCCGGGTACGGATACCGCTGTCAAACCGGTACATTCCGCAAGCAGCCCTTCGGGGATCTCCTTCACGCCGGAGGGGATCGAGAGGTTCGTCAGGGAGCTGCATCCATAAAATGCACACTTGCCCAGAGAGGTAACACTAGACGGCAGGGTAACGCTCTTGATCATACTGCACTCGACGAACGCGTAGTCCCCGATGTGGGTCACGCCATTTTTCACATCGACAGCGGTGATCTTCAGACTCATATTGTACCAGGGAGCGCCGTACGCTTCAAAATCCTCCATGGCGCCGCTGCCGGAAATGGTGAGCGTGCCGTTGTCCGCCAGAGAATAGGTCACGCCATTTCCGCAGCTGCCGGAACGCAGCGCCACGGTCATGACCTCGTCCTCCGGGTCGACGACCTCCGGGTCCTCCGTGGCCTCGGGCTCCTCGGTGGTCTCGGGTCCTTCCGTGGCCTCCGGGTCCGCCGTGGCCTCGGGCTCCGCCGTGGTTTCGGGCTCCGCCGTGACTTCGGGCTCCGCCGTGGCTTCGGGCTCCGCCGTGATCTCCGGCTCCGCCGTTTCCTCCGGCACTACGATCACGATGGGTTCCTCCGGCACGTCGGGCTCTTCCGGCACGACGGGCGCCTCCGGCATGACGGGCGCCTCCGTGACCGTGGGCACTTCCGTCACAACGGGCACTTCCGTCACAACGGGCACTTCCGTCACAACGGGCTCTTCCGTCACAACGGGCTCTTCCGTGGCAACGGGCGCTTCCGGCATGACGGGCAGAACTGCCACGCCGTAGAGCGTCATATCCCCCGCGGCATAGATCGGTTCCTGCTCCAGGTCCCATTCCTGCGTCAGCTCTTCGTCCAGATACCAGGTCAGCGCATAGCCGCTCTCTTCCAGAGCCTGGATCTCCTCCGGCAGTTCAACGAGAGCGCCGGCGGCAAAGGTCTTTTCGACCGGCTCCCCCTCGGCTGCGTCCACCGTCAGCTGAAATGTGACAGTATACTCCGTCGGTGTGGGTACCTCCGTCACAACGGGCGCTTCCGTCACCACGGGCTCCTCCGTCACCACGGGCGCTTCCGTTACGACGGGTTCTTCCGGCACAACGGGCTCCTCCGGCACGACGGGCTCTTCCGTAATGACAGGCTCTTCCGCCGGGGCCGGCTCTTCCTCGGCCAACGCCGGGGCTGCCAGGGAAAAGAGCGTCGCCACTGCCAGAAGCATACATAGACCGCGCTTCACCATGGTTGTTCCTCCTTCTTATGCTTGGATCATCTAACATGATTTTCCACGGGTATAATACCCCCCCCGCCTTTCCTTGTCAAGGACAAAAGACCCCGCCGCGATGTTCGCGGCGGGGCCTGTAAGTCGATCTGATTTACGCTCTGGGATGGGCCTTGGTGTACACATCCTTGAGCTGCTTTTTCACGAGCTGGGAGTAGATCTGGGTGGAGCTGATGTCCGCGTGGCCCAGCATCTCCTGGATGGAGTGCAGGTCCGCGCCGTTTTCCAGAAGATGGGTGGCAAAGCTATGGCGCAGCGTGTGGGGCGTGATATCCTTCTCGATGCCCGCCTTCTGCTGATAGCTCTTGACGATCTTCCAAAAGCCCTGGCGGCTCATGCGCTCGCCGCTGACATTCACGAACAGCGCCCGCTCGCTGGGCGAGGCCAGCATCTCCGGCCGGATGAAATCCACATAGTCCTTCAGCGCCTTGATGGCCTTGGGATACAGGGGGATGGCCCGGACCTTGTTCCGGCCACGGCAGTTGATGATACCGGCGGACAGGTTCAGGTCCGACACGTCCAGGCCGATCAGCTCGCTGACCCGGATGCCCGTGGCGTATAAAAGCTCCAGCATGGCCCGGTCCCGATAGCCCTTCCGGTCGGTGCACTCCGGCTGGGCCAGCAGCAGATCCACCTCCTGGGCCGTCAGGATCTCCGGCAGCTTGTGGGTGGCCTTATCCGGCACCAGCTTGCCGGTGGGGTTGACTTCCACATAGCCCTGCAGCTTCATCCATATGTAAAAGTTCTTCAGCGACGCGATATTACGGGAAACCGTGGCCACCGACTTGCCCGCCTCCCGCAGATGGTCGATGTAACCGCTCACCTGCTCCTCGTCCGCAGTGACATAATCGCCGCCGTACTCCGCCTCCAGATGCTCCCCGAACTGGCGGATATCCCGCAGATAAGAACTGAGCGTATTCTTCGAGGCCTTCTTCTCGTCCGCCAAATACCGCTCGTACTTCGTCAGGCATTCTGAATTCGTCACGCTGGTCACGCTCCTTAAGTGTGCTTGACATAATCTAAGTGACCATAATATAGTACAAATTCAGGATGTAATCAAGTGTTTTTCGCAAAAAATGTCATTTTTGTTACTTTTAACGGACGTTATGTTAATTGAATTTTTAAGATAGTTACGTTTTGTAATTTATTCCCCGGCCATTTTACCGGGTTTTTTCTACCTCTGGTGTCATTAGTTACAAGTTATGACGATATTTAGTGTTTTTGTAACCGCTTATGTACACCCCGGCGCAAGATAACGTATAGTTATTAATTTTGCCTAACGCCTCCGTTTCTTATGGGTATTTTGACGAATGGAGACCATCGCGCCGACCAGTCCGCCCAGCAAAACGGCGGCGGCCAGGACAACGAGCCACGTTCCAAAGGCGCTTTTGCTCCCGGCGAGGGCGCACAGCAGCGCCGCCAGCACCACATAGGCCCCGCCGATGGCGCCGCCGGTGGCCAGAGCCTCCCGGCCCCGGCTCTTGACGATCACCGCCGTGGGGACCAGCACCGACAGTCCCGCAGCCGCGGCGGCCGCCGCGCCTCCGGCGGTCTCCGGCAGCACTTCCTTTGCCTGCGCCCAGGCGATGGGCAGACACAGCAGCGCCGTCAGGACCAGCGCGCAGCCCAACCCGATCGCCACACAGACGATGAACGACCGTTTCTTCAAAAATGTCATAATGATATCCCCCCAGGAATCAGGCTGTTAAAGCCTATTCCCGAGGGGATGGAATGATTCTTATAAGTTTTGCGCCGTCAGTTCTGGGGCTCCTCGGTCTGCTTGCCCACGCTGGAGATGGCCCACTTCATCAGCTGGACCCGGACCCGGTCGTCGCTGGTCTCGATGACGATGGCGTTCTCGCGCACGTTGACCACCTTGCCCATGATGCCGCCGATGGTGGTGATGGTATCGCCCACGGCGATATTGTCACGCATCTGCTGGGCCTGCTTTTTCCGCTTGTTCTCCGGGCGGATCATGAAGAAATAGAACACGGCGATCATGACCACCAGCATGATGATCATGCTCATGCCGCTGCCAGCGGCAGAGGTAGCCGCGGCGGCGTCGCCGGAAGTAGTCGCGGCGGGCGCGCAGCCGCTCACCATGAGCGCGCCCAGCGCGGTCATCATCAAAAGGGCCAGGACCCTGGAAAAACGGGAAAGTTTCATCTGTATACCTCCAAAAAAGTTACTTCTATTATAAATGCCTTTATATCCTCGTGTCAAGAAGTTTGGCATATTTTGCCCGGTATGCCCCGAAAGTCCCGGCCTCCAGGGCGGCGCGGATCTCCGCGAGCAGGTTGTTGTAAAACCACAGGTTGTGCATCACGGCCAGCCGCAGACCCAGCGTCTCCTGGGCCTTGAACAGGTGCCGGATATAGCCCCGGCTGTAGCGCTTGCAGACCGGACAGCCGCACGCGGGGTCGATAGGGCTGTCGTCCATGGCGTACTTCTCGTTTTTCAGGTTGATGATCCCCTGCTTTGTGAACAGGTGGGCGTGGCGGCCGTTCCGGGCGGGCATGACGCAGTCGAACAGGTCCACCCCCCGCCAGACGCCCTCGATGATATTGCCCGGCGTGCCCACGCCCATGAGATACCGGGGCCGATCGGCGGGCATGTATTCCTGCACCAGCTCGATGGTGTCGTACATCTGCTGGTGGGTCTCCCCCACCGCCAGGCCCCCGATGGCGTAGCCCGGCAGGTCCAGCTCGGCGATGGCCTTCATGTGCTCCACCCGCAGGTCCGGATAGATGCCGCCCTGGTTGATGCCGAAGAGCATCTGGCCGGGGTTCACCGCGTCCGGCTCGGCGTTATACTCGGCCAGGGCCTTTTTGCACCGGACCAGCCACCGGGTCGTCCGGGCGCAGGACTGCTCGAAATATTCCCTGGGCGAGGGGATCTTCACGCACTCGTCGAAGGCCATGGCGATATCGCTGCCCAGATTCGCCTGGATGCGCATGCTCTGCTCCGGGCCGATGAACAGCCGCCGCCCGTCCACATGGCTCTGGAAGGACACGCCCTCCTCCGTGATCTTCCGCAGCCCCGCCAGGGAGAAGATCTGAAAGCCGCCGCTGTCGGTGAGGATCGGGCCCCGCCAGGTCATGAATCGATGCAGGCCCCCCATGGCCTTGACCAGCTCGTCGCCGGGCCGGACGTGCAGGTGGTAGGTGTTGGAAAGCTCCACCTGACAGCCGATATCCTCCAGGTCTTTGGCGGACAGTCCGCCCTTGATGGCGGCCACGGTCCCCACGTTCATAAAGGCAGGGGTCTGCACCGTGCCGTGGGGGGTCGTGAACTCCCCGCGCCGGGCATGGCCCTCTTCCTGCTTCAGCAGCTTATACATGGCTCCCTCTTTCCCTCAATCGTCGTACTCTCGATCGTCGCAAAGGGTATTGTAACAGATATCGCGGATATGTCAATCGCATAAACAGACCGGGGCATGCCCCGGTCAAATTTTTTTGTAACGAACCGGACCGAACGCCGTCTAACTGTCAGTGGATGAACATGGCGTCCCCGAAGGAGAAAAACCGGTATTCCTGCCGGACGGCCTCGGCGTAGGCGTTCAGGATATTCTCCCGCCCCGCCAGCGCGGACACCAGCATCACCAGCGTGGAGCCCGGCAGATGGAAGTTGGTCACCAGCGCGTCGATACATTTAAATTTGTAGCCCGGATAGATGAAGATATCCGTCCAGCCGCTCTCCGCCCGGAGGATGCCGTCCTCCCCCGTGAAGCTCTCCAGGGTCCGGCAGGAGGTGGTGCCCACCGCCACGATCCGGCCTCCCGCGGCCTTCGTCCGCTCCACGGCCTCCGCCGTCTCCAGCGGCACGGTGCAGAACTCGCTGTGCATATCGTGGTCCTCCACGTTCTCCGCCTTCACGGGCCGGAAGGTGCCCAGGCCCACATGGAGCGTCACGAACCGCACGTCCACGCCCATGGCACGGATGCTGTCCAGCAGTTCGTTGGTGAAGTGCAGGCCCGCCGTGGGGGCCGCGGCGCTGCCGGGATGGGCGGAATAGACGGTCTGATACCGCTCCGGGTCGTCCAGCCGCTCCTTGATATAGGGCGGCAGGGGCATGCGGCCCAGACGCTCCAGCACCTCCAGAAAGATGCCCTGGAACGTGAACCGAATGACCCGGCCGCCGTCGGGCAGCACGTCCTCTACTTCCCCGGTCAGCTCCCCGTCCCCAAAGCAGACCTTCGCGCCAACGCGCATCTTCCTGCCGGGCCGGGTCAGGCACTCCCAGCGCCCGTCTCCCAGCTCCCGCAGCAGCACCACCTCCGCCGCGCCGCCGGTGTCGCGGACGCCGATGAGCCGGGCCGGGATCACACGGGAGTCGTTCAGCACCATGCAGTCGCCGGGCCGCAGGTAGGACGGCAGGTCGTAAAAATGGCGGTGCTCCATCTCGCCGGTGAGCTTGTCCAGCACCAGCAGCCGGGACCCGTCCCGCCGCTGGAGCGGCGTCTGGGCGATCAGCCGCTCCGGCAGATCGTACATAAAATCGGATGTTTTCAACTCTTCTACGCTCCGTATTGCAGATCGGCTCCCGTATAGTAGAAGCCCAGGATGGCCTCGCAGCTCTTGTTGTAATACTTGGCCATGGCATAGCAACCCCAG
This sequence comes from uncultured Oscillospiraceae bacterium, assembly GCA_947629245.1. Classification (GTDB taxonomy): domain Bacteria; phylum Bacillota; class Clostridia; order Oscillospirales; family Oscillospiraceae; genus CAJOIG01. The sequence continues at coordinate 37,121 of CANRDC010000004.1, forward strand.
GCGCTCATGCCGACCTTGTGGCTGGCGTCGACGATGCTCTCATAGCTCCCGGCGGCGGAACCGGCGATGTCGCCCACGGCGGCCTGCTCATAGGGATCGGCCTTGCCGGTCAGATAGGGGTAGCTGGTGCCGAACACTGCGGCCGAATCCAGCGTATGGCCTCCGTCACAGGAGGAAAAGCAGGCCACGCAGATGCTGCCGTTATAGGTCAGGTACTGGCCGCCGGTGGCGTCCACCGCCGCGTCGGAGGCGGCAAAATAGCTCTCGTCATAGCTGATCCCCCGCCCCCGATAGAGCTGGGTGCCGGACCCGGTCACGATGTCCATGCCGTACTGGGAATAGATGCTCCCGTCATAGCTCATGGCATAGCTGCGGCACGCGATGGCCGCCGCCTTCAGCGCTTCGGCAGGCCAGCCGCTGGAAAACTCGTAGGGCACCACGCCTTTTACATAGTCCTCGACGCCCACATAGTTCACGACCGTTATGTACCCTGGCTTCCCGGACGCCTGGGACAGCTCGAAGTCCCCGAAATATTTATATTCCCCGTTCACCCGCGTGACGGTCTTGCTGTCCCCGACCGGATGGACTGCCAGGGCGGACGTGGTCGTGTACACCACGTTCCCCACCGAATCGGAAAGCGTGAACGCGGCGCCGTCGGTGGTGACGCTGACGGTCGTATCCTGGATGGAATCCACGGAGACAAACTGGCGGCCGGACATGGAGCCGTACTCAAAGCCCGTCCCGTTCGTGTTCTGCAGCGTCACGGAAGGGACGCTGGTGTCGATGCTCTGCGTTTTGACCAGCACGCCCACCCGGATCACGCCGGCCTTGACGCCGACCGTCCCGCCGACGAGGGATACGGGCGTATCCGGCATGGCGTTCGGGTCCGACGGCTGCTCCGTCGGCGGCGCGGGCTCCTCAGTCGGGGCCGGTGCGGGCTCCTCGGTCGCCGCCGGTACTTCGGTCCCGGTCGGCGCGGGTTCCTCGGTCGGAGGCGTCTGGACGGAGCCGCCGCAGACGCTGTCAAAGCGCATGAGCATGGTGGCCGCCTCCGCCCTGGTCGCGGAGCCCAGCGGGTTGAGAAGGCCGTTGGCGTTGCCCTTGAGCACGCCGCAAAGCTGCATGGCGTCCACGTCGCTCTTCGCCCAGGAGCTTATCCGGTCGCTGTCGGGAAAGGAGGCCACGCTCCCCGTCTGGCTCAGGTTCAGTCCCATGGCGGCGGCGAACCGGTTCAGCATGGCGCACATCTGCTCCCGGGTGATGGACGCGTTCGGGCTGAACTGATCCTGGCCCGTGCCGGTCACGATCCCACTGGCCTTGGCCCAGGCGGCATAGCCCGCGTAATAGCTGTCGGCGGCCACGTCGCTGAAGCTGGCGCCGCCCGTCCATGCGGACGGGTCCACGTTGGCGAACCGGCCCAGGACCGTGACGAACATGGCGCGGGACATGCTGACATTGGGCGAGAACACGGTGTCGCTGGTGCCCTTGAAAAGGCCCTTCTCCACCACATAGTTCACCGGATCGTAGTACCAATCCGAGCCCGACACGTCGGTAAAGCCTCCGGCGGCCCGCGCCGGAGCAAGCGGCAGATACACCGCCGCCATGAGCGTGAGCAGCAGCGCCGCCCCGAAACGGCGCGCCCGCCCTGTGACTTTCATCACGATCCCTCCCCGCCGCAGCCGCGGCTTTCGGTTGACGAAAAGGTCCACACATGCTATAATCTACGCGCCACATTATAAACAAAAAATTACAAAAAGTCAATGATTATGTAACCTTCACACACTTTTCACGGTTGCATACACTGTTACAGGAGGTCATCAATATGGAAAAGCTGAAAGTTGGCGTCATCGGCGGCACCGGCATGGTGGGCCAGCGCTTTGTCTCCCTGCTGGCGGAGCATCCCTGGTTCGAGCTGACGGTCATCGCGGCCAGCAGCCGCAGCGCCGGAAAAACATACGAGCAGGCCGCCGGTGGACGCTGGGCGCTGGAGGCGCCCATGCCGGAGAAGGCCAAGGGCATCGTGGTGAAGAGCGCCGTGGACGACATGGCCGCCATCGCGGCGGAGGTGGACCTGGTGTTCTCCGCCGTGGATATGAAGACCGATGAGATCCGCGCGCTGGAAGAGGCGTACGCCAAACTGGAATGCCCGGTAGTCTCCAACAACAGCGCCCACCGCTGGACGGCCGACGTGCCCATGGTGGTGCCGGAGATCAACCCGGAGCATCTGGACGTGATCCCCGCCCAGCGCAAGCGTCTGGGCACCAAGCGCGGCTTCATCGCCGTGAAGAGCAACTGCTCCCTGCAGAGCTATGTGCCCGCGCTGCATCCGCTGAAGGACGAGTTCGGGCTGGAGAAGGTGCTGGTGTGCACCTACCAGGCCATTTCCGGCGCTGGCAAGACCTTTGAGACCTGGCCGGAGATGGTGGATAACGTCATCCCCTACATCGGCGGCGAGGAGGAAAAGAGCGAGCAGGAGCCCATGAAGCTTTGGGGCCGTGTGGAGAATGGACAGATCGTCAACGCAGTCGCCCCGTCCATCACCGCCCAGTGCCTGCGGGTCCCCGCCAGCAACGGCCACATGGCCGCCGTATTCGCCAGCTTTGCGAAAAAGCCCTCCAAAGAGGAGATCCTGGCCCGGTGGGCCGCCTTCTCCGGCAAACCCCAGCAGCTTGCGCTCCCCTCCGCTCCCAAACAGTTCCTCCACTACTTTGAGGAGGACAACCGGCCCCAGACGAAGCTGGACCGGAACCTGGAGGGCGGCATGGCCGTGAGCATAGGCCGTCTGCGGCCCGACACCCAGTACGATTACAAGTTCGTTTGCCTGAGCCACAACACCCTGCGGGGCGCCGCCGGCGGCGGCGTCCTCCTGGCGGAGCTGCTCTGTGCGGAGGGCTGGCTGGACCGCTGACCTCCTGAGAAACGATGCAAAAGATGCCGTGGGCCGATCGCCCGCGGCATCTTCTATTAGGAGGAATTCTCTTGAAAACGCCGATATTCACCGGCTCCGGCACCGCCATCGTGACGCCGCTGTCGGCAGGCACCATAGATTTTGACGCCTTTGCCCGCCTCATCGAGGACCAGGCCGCCGGAGGCACCGCCGCGCTGATCGTCTGCGGCACCACCGGCGAGGGCGCCACCCTCACCCCGGAGGAGCACGAGGCTCTGTTCCGCTTCGCCGCGGAAAAGAGCGCCGGTCGGATGAAGATCGTGGCCGGTATCGGCTCCAACGACACCGCCGCCGCCCTGGATATGGCCAGACGGGCCGAACAGACCGGCGCGGACGGACTTTTGATGGTCACGCCTTACTATAACAAGACCACCCAGGCGGGCCTTATCAAACACTTTACCTATGTGGCGGACCGGACGGCTCTGCCTATCATCGTCTACAACGTCCCCAGCCGGACCGGCGTGGGCGTGGCGCCGGAAACATACGCCAAGCTCGCCGAACACCCCAATATCAACGCCGTCAAGGAGGCCTCCGGGAACATCGGCCAGTTTGCCAGGACCGTAGCGCTTTGCGGCGACGGGCTGAACTTCTACAGCGGCAACGACAGCGATACCGTGGCCATGATGGCGCTGGGCGCAAAGGGCGTCGTCTCCGTGGCGTCCAACATCGTTCCGGAGGCGGTGAGCAGGCTCTGCGCGCTGTGCCTGGCCGGGGATTATCCCGCCGCCGCCGCTCTCAACCGGGAATACATGGACCTGTTTACCGCCCTGTTCTGGGAGGTGAACCCCATCCCGGTCAAGACCGCCATGGCCATGACGGGCCTTTGCTCCGGCGAGATGCGCCTGCCGCTGGTCCCCATGGGCGAGGCGCATAAAGCCGCCATGGCGGAGGTCCTTGCCAAGCACGGCCTTCTCGCGAAGGAAAATATGTAACGTCAAAGCGGTCCGGAAGCTCCGGACCGCTTTCCGCCTGCTCGGTTCAGTCGCTGCCGGTGGATCTTGGCGTAGCCGCGGGCCTGCTGCCGCCGTCGCCGTTATTGGTGCCGTTGCCGCTGGTATTGGTCTGATTGCGGCCGGTCACATCGTCAAGCATATCCTCTCCGGCGTCCATGATATCGTCCACAGCGTCCTCACCGGCGCCGACGACGCCGTCCACGGCGTCTCTGCCCTCGTCGATGATACCGTCAGCGGAGCTGTCGGTGGACGCGGGCGTGGCCTTGGCCGTCGGGGTGGGCTTACCGGTCGCGGTGGGCCGGGTCGTCGCGGCAGCTGTGGGCGAGGGCCTTGTCTCGCCGCTCATGTCCTTGGCGCAGCCGCCCAGCATGGACAGCAGCATGATGGCCGCAAGTATGATCGTCAAGATGCTTTTCATCTTCTTGCCTCCGTCGTGATAGTATTGTAACAGCTCTATTATGCCTATATTTCCGCAGATTTTTCATGGGCGCAAAAATTTTTTCTATAGCTGACGGGAGACGAACACACGTCGCTCCACAGGGGCTCTTTTCGGTGCTTTTCGTCTCGTCGTCGTCGGCTTGCGCCAGCAAGCCTTCCTCCTTCTCAGCGAAAATCCCTCGAAAACTGCTCCCTGTGGAGTGCAAAGCAGTTTCTGGCAAGCGGGTCTGCGTTCGTGCAAGAAAAAGCCCGCAGGGAATACTTTCGTATTGCCAAGGGATTTGACGCCGCACGGGCGCGGACCCGCCGCCAGAAACCGACGTGGGTTCGTCTCCCGTCAGCTTTGCGCATGTTTTTGTTGCACCGGGGACCGTATTATGCCATAATAGGCGTATGGAACGAGAGATCACCTGCTGTTTTACCGGCCATCGGGCCGAAAAGCTCCCCTGGCGGGACAATGACCGCGCTCCGGGCTGCGTGCGGCTGAAAGCCGCCCTGGCGGACGTGCTGGCCAGCTTATACGCCGGGGGCTTTCGCCATTTCATCTGCGGCATGGCCACGGGCGCGGACATCTACTTCGGCGAGGCGGTGTGCGCCCTGCGGGAGGAGCGTCCGGACGTGACGCTGGAGGCCGCCGTCCCCTTCCAGGGCCAGGAAAAGCGCTGGAGCGCCTACTGGCAGGCGCGGTATTTTCGCTTGGCCGAGTCCTGCGACAAGCTCACGGTCCTGCACAGTGCGTATACGCCCACCTGCATGATGGACCGCAACCGCTATATGGTGGACGCGTCCCGCGTGCTGGTGGCCGTGTACAGCGGCGAGCCCGGCGGCACCCGGAGCACCATGCTCTACGCCATGCGCCAGGGTCTGGAGATCGTGGAGCTGTCCGTGGAGGGCAAGCGGCAGACGTACTGAGCCGTCCGGCACATTTTGCGAATAAAGCTCTTGACATATCCAAACTTTTACGGTAGAATATCCCACGCTGAACGGACGATTGGCGCAGCTGGTAGCGCATCCGCTTGACGTGCGGGAGGTCACAAGTTCGAGTCTTGTATCGTCCACCAAACTTGAGAAATCCGAACCTGATTCCAATCGGAAACGGGTTCGGGTTTCTTGTTGCTATTGAGGACATAGGCATATATAGTCTGTGCGTAAAATTTTCCAAGAAAACTTGGCAAAAGCTATTGACAAGAAAACTTGGCAGTCTTATAATAAGGACAACAAAACTTGGCAAAGGCCAAAAGGAGGTTCGTTATGAACAAGGAAGAAATCTTGGCAAAGAGCAGGAAGGAAAACGAGGGCAAAGTTGATGAGCGTGAAATACAGATACTTGCTAATGCTTCAAAAGTTGGAATGGCTGTTGGCGGCATTTTATCTGTGATCATCGTTCTATTTTCACGAATCATTGATGTGCCCCTGCTTGGACTTTCAGCGTGGACAGTGTATTTTTCTATGTTTGGAAGCAGACGGCTTTACCAGTTCATTATGAACAGAGAAAAAGGTAGATTAGCACAAGCAATGATTGGTATTACATTCGGCCTTGCTTGCTTTGCTGGAATGATCGTTATAGGGTTACAGTAATGAAAGAAGGCGCATTAGTATTAAAAAACAGGTTGAAGGAATACCGAGCAGAGACAGGACTATCACAAGCACAGCTTGCTGAAATGGTAGGGGTGTCAAGAAATACCATCAGTTCTATCGAAACAGGGCAGTTTAACCCTACAGCGAAATTAGCGTTGATTTTATGTATTGCCTTGGATAAGAAGTTTGAAGAACTATTTTATTTTTAGGGAAAAGATAGTTTCGTTTTGTCGGGGAGATACTTACAACTTCAAAGATGGTACGGAGCCGATTACTCCCAGTAAAATAGTAATATAAGCATAACAAAAACGGGGACCGTCAAGGCTGACGGTCCCCTGCTCATTTTTTCATGAAAAATTGACCAGAACGCGCTTTCGGACGTGTATATGGTGAAAGGAGGACATTGGTATGGAAGGATCACCCACGCGGCTGACCGACGACGCGGAGACGGTCGTGCGCACCTACGGCGACACGCTGTTCAGGCTGTGTCTTGTCATGCTGGGCAGCGACGCGGACGCGGAGGACGCGGTGCAGGAGACCATCATGAAGTATCTGCAGAAAGCGCCCTGTTTTGAAGAGCCCTCGCACCAGAAGGCATGGCTCATCACCGTCGCGAAAAACGAATGCCGCGATATGCTCCGGGCAAGACGACGGCATCCGCAGCTCAGCCTGACGTGTTTGGAGGACGTTTCCTTCGACGCGGCGGACAGCGGGATACTGGACGCGCTCATGTCGCTGCCGGAAAAATACCGCCTTGTGCTGGTGCTCTACTATGTCGAAGAGTACCACATAGAGGACATCGCGCGTATCATCGACCGGTCGCCCTCGGCGGTGAAGATGCGGCTGCAAAAGGGCAGAAAACTGCTGGACGAAAAATACAGAAAGGAGTATCTGTGATATGGACATCGAAAGATTCAAGGAAACGCTTGAAAAGCTGGAAATGCCACAGCCAGTGAGAGAGCGGATCGTCGCCAACTGTATCGCCGGAAAACGTTTTGACAAGGAGGACTCAACCGTGAACACGTCCAAAAGAACGACCGTCAGAAGGTCCGCGCTGATCGCGGCGGCCCTGTCCGTTCTCCTCTGCCTTTCCGCCATCGGCGCGGCGGCCGTGGCGGCTGGATATTTCAAAGACGTGACCCGCGCGGACGGCGCCGTGGTGGGGACGGCGTATGAACAGGCCACGGAAGAGCTGGCGCTGAGCGTGGCCGTCAACGAAAATCAACTGCGGGTCACGGTGACGATGCTCTTTCCCGACAAGCCCCCCTACAGCGAGTGCGAGCAGCTCAGCATCGGCGACTGTCAGATCGCGGACATGTCCGGCAGCGTGATCCTCCAGGACGCCAGCACGGAACCCTCGCCGGTCCGCGACGGAAAGGCGGAGGTGACGCTCCCCCTGGACGGCCTCGGCAGCGGGTGTTATCAATTGACCGTCAGTCGGTTGATCGGCGGCAAAAAGGCGGATCAGCCCCTTCCGATCAGCGGCACGTGGCAGTGCGAATTTGAGATATAGGTCCTCCACAAGCAAAAAAAAGACCCGCGGCGCGGGTCTTTTTTTTTTGCGCCGATGGAAGCCGCCGCGCTTCACAGGGTCATTTCCATCTCGATGAACTCGTCGTATACCTCTTTGTCCGTAAAGCCCACGCTGCGGTAAAGCCGCTGGGCCGGGATGTTGAAGCGGTTCACGCCGATCTCCAGGCGGGTCGCTCCCTTCTCCTTCAAGACCTCGATGGCGCGGGTCAGAAGGATGCGGCCATAACCACGGCCCTGATACCGATGGTCCACCAGGAGGAAGGAGACGTCGTATTCCTTCTTCTTCGGCTCGATGTTCAGCGCCGCGATGCCGATGGGAAGGTCGTGGTCCATCAGCACATACACCGGCTGCTTTCGCGCCAGCGTGGCGGCAACGCACCGGCTGCACTCAGGCACAAAGGCCCGCTGCTCCGGCAGCAGTTCGATGTCCAGCACGTCCCAGACATTCTTGCCGTTCACCCGCTTCAGCTCCGGCTTTTGGGGATACACGCGGGTATTCAGCCAAGCCGCGCGCAGATCCCGGTAAAAGGAGCACCAATGGCCGTTTTCGTCCCGCTTGGACCTCATCTCCTCGCTGTTCAGCAGCAGGACGCTGAGGCCCTCGTCAAAGTTCAGCCAGAGCTGACAGGTATCCCGCAGCTTCATGGGGTAGAACTCGGCGCAGTACAGTTCGCCGTGCTTATAAAACCCAAAGGCATCCATGTACCAGGTGCATTTTTGCATGAGGGCCCAGGTCTTCTCAGAGAAAAACCGCTTTTCCGCCAGGGCCCCGGCAAAAAGCTCCATATCCCCCGCCGTGGTGGTGAACGCCCCGGCATTGGACAGCTTCGGCAGCGGGACTAGTTCGGTACCCTGCATGACGCCGTACAATGCCGTGGTGGCGTCGTTGCCGGGCCGGGTGTCCGCCATACCCAGAGGCTGGAAAAACCGCTCGAATACGTATTCCCGCGCTGTCATGCCGGACACGCGCCGGATGATCTCTCCCAAGAACACAGCGCCCGTCACGCTTCCGTCGTCCTCTTTTCCCGGCTCATGGGTCAGCTCCCGCTGGCCGATATCCCCCAGCACCTCCTGAAAGGACACATCCTGGGCGCACAGCTCGACTTCCCGGCGAAACCGCTCCTGGTCGCTCAATGCGGCATGGTCTGGGTCTTTTTGCAGCGCGGGCATGCGCACGGCGCCCCAGTAGTCCGGCAAACCGGAATCCCAGCGCAAGAGGTTCCGCACTGTGATACGCCCCCCGTGCTTATACTCCGGCAAAAACCGGCTGACAGGGTCGCTGAGCCGCAGCTTCTTTTGCTCCATCAGGTCCATGACGCACAGCGTCAGGAAAAAGCCGTTCTCCGTGTCCAGACAGAACCGGTCCTCCGGCGTCATGGGTCGGTCTTGCGCCCGGTCGGCGTAGCCGAACGCCTTTTGATACTGGAACCCGTCCCGGTCCCGAATGGACAGCACCGCCGAGATATCCCATTCCTGGGCCTTCTTTTCGATCTGCTCGATAAATTTTTCAGGGTCTTTCATTTTTCCTCATTCCCCTGTCCAGTGGCATTTCGTTCAAGCTCAAAACTCCAGCCGGTCCAGCACCTCGGCATGGATATCCTCTACCGTGCGCATAGCGCCGTCACGGGTACAGTGTACCGTGGTCCAGCCCAGCGTCCGGGCGCAGTACTCCGCCGCCTGGCGGGACCGGGCCATATAGGCCCGGTCCGCCTCGTGGATATCCTCCCGGCCCTCGTCGCCGTGGTAGCGCTTTAAGAGCAGCTTTTCCGTCACAGCGGCCTCCGTCTGCAGGAAGATCACCCGGTCCGGCGCGGGGATGCCCAGAAGATCATACTCAAAATGGAACAACCAGTCCAGAAAGCCCGGCCACTCCCCTTCCGGCAGCTTAGAGCACTGGTGCACGGCGTTGGAGGTGGTATACCGGTCCGCCACCACCACGCCGCCGGACCGGTAAAACGCCTCCCAGTCCCTTTTGAAGCTGGCGTAGCGGTCCACGGCGTAAAAGCTGGACGCGGCGTAGGCGTTCACGTCCCCCGGCTCATGACCAAAGTCGCCCCGCAGATACATCTTCACCAAAGCCGAGGAATCGCTCCCATAGTCCGGAAAGGACACCCGCCGGACGGATATCCCCCTGCTCTTGAGCGCCTCGTACAGCAGCTTTGTCTGGGTGGCCTTGCCGCTGCCGTCCACGCCCTCGAGCACGATCAGCTTTCCTTTTTCTTCCATTTCCTCAGAACAGCCCGGAGATGACGCCCCTGTCGTCCACGTCGATCTTCTCCGCGGCGGGGACTCTGGGCAGACCGGGCATGGTCATGATGTCGCCGGTGAGCACCACCACGAAGCCCGCTCCGGCGGAGACCTTGACCTCCTTCACCGTGACGGTGAAGCCCTCCGGCGCGCCCAGCTTGGCCGGGTCGTCGGAAAAGCTGTACTGGGTCTTGGCGATGCACACGGGCAGACCCCCGAAGCCCAGCTCCGTCAGCCGGGCGATCTGCTTTTGGGCCGCGGGCAGGATGGACACGCCCTCGCCGCCGTAGACCTTTCGCACCACCGCCTCGATCTTCTTGTCCAGTGTTGCGTCCAGCTCATAGCTGAAGCGGAAATCGGGCTTTTCCTCCGCGCACAGGCGCACTACCTCCTGGGCCAGATCCGTGGCGCCCGCGCCGCCCTTGGCCCAGAAGTCGCCCAGCACGGCCTTGACGCCCAGCCTGCCGCAGTTGGCGATGACCTGCTCCACCTCCGCGTCCGTGTCCGTGGGGAAGCGATTCACCGCCACCACACAGGGCAGACCGTAGACGTTTTTGATATTCGATACGTGCCGCAAAAGGTTCGGCATGCCCTTTTCCAGGGCCGCCAGGTCCTCGTGGCCCAGTTCGGTCTTGGCCAGCCCCCCGTGCATCTTGAGGGCACGGATGGTGGCGACCACCACCACCGCCGAAGGCGTGAGCCCCGCGCAGCGGCACTTGATATCCAGGAATTTCTCCGCGCCCAGGTCCGCGCCGAAGCCCGCCTCCGTGACGGTATAGTCCGCCAGGCGCATGGCCATGCGGGTGGCCAGCACGCTGTTGCAGCCGTGGGCGATGTTGGCGAAGGGCCCGCCGTGGACGAAGGCCGGGGTCCCCTCCAGGGTCTGGACCAGATTGGGCTTCAGGGCGTCCTTCAAAAGGGCCGCCATGGCGCCCACCGCCTTCAGGTCCTTGGCGGTCACGGGCGCGCCGTCGTAGGTATAGGCCACCACGATGCGGCCCAGGCGCTCTTTGAGGTCGCGGATGGAACTGGCCAGGCAGAACACCGCCATGATCTCCGTGGCCACGGTGATGTCGTAGCCGTCCTCACGGGGCACGCCGTTGACCTTGCCGCCGATGCCGTCGATCACGTGGCGCAGCTGCCGGTCGTTCATGTCAACGCAGCGCTTCCAGGTGACGGTCTTGGGGTCGATGCCGAGGGCGTTGCCCTGGTAGATGTGGTTGTCCAGCATGGCGGCCAGGAGGTTGTTGGCCGCGCCGATGGCGTGAAAGTCGCCGGTAAAATGCAGGTTGATGTCCTCCATGGGCACCACCTGGGCGTAGCCGCCGCCTGCCGCGCCTCCCTTGACGCCGAACACGGGGCCCAGCGAGGGCTCCCGCAGGGCCAGCATCACGCTTTTGCCGATGCGGCGCATACCGTCCGCCAGACCGATGCTGGTGGTGGTCTTCCCCTCGCCCGCGGGGGTGGGGGTGATGGCCGTGACCAGGATCAGCTTCCCGTCGGGCCGGGGGCTCTCGTCCAGCAGCGCGTAATCCACCTTGGCTTTATATTTCCCGTAGGGCTCCAGATACTTCTCATCCACGCCCGCACGCTCCGCGATGCGGCCGATGGGCTCCATTTTGCACGCCTGGGCGATCTCGATATCGGTCATAGCAGTTTTCCTCCTTTGTGTTGGCTGTCGGTCGTCTTATTGGATGGCGCTGGTGGTGCGCAGCGTCACGTCGTGATAGCCGCCCTCCACGATGCTGGTTTCGCTCACCAGGGTGAGCCGGGCGTCCCGCTGCAGGCCGGGGATGTCGGTGACGCCGCAGTTGCACATGGTGGACTTGACCTTATAAAGGGTCTTTTGCACGTTTTCATGCAGGCCGCCCGCGTAGGTGACGTAGCTGTCCACGCCCTCCTCGAAGCTGAGGCCCTCGCTGCCGCCCAGATCGTAGCGCTGCCAGTTCCGGGCCCGGTTGGAGCCCTCGCCCCAGTACTCCTTCACATAGGTGCCGTTGATGTTCAGCTTGGGGGTGGGGCTCTCGTCGAAGCGGGCGAAGTACCGGCCCAGCATCACAAAGTCCGCGCCCATGGCCAGCGCCAGGGTGATGTGGTGGTCGTGGACGATGCCGCCGTCGGAACAGATGGGCACGTACACGCCGGTCTCTTTAAAGTACTCGTCACGGGCCGCCGCCACCTCGATGACCGCCGTGGCCTGGCCCCGGCCGATGCCCTTGGTCTCCCGGGTGATGCAGATGGAGCCGCCGCCGATGCCGACCTTCACAAAGTCCGCCCCGGCCTCCGCCAGGAACCGGAAGCCCTCGGCGTCCACCACGTTGCCCGCGCCCACCTTCACGCTGTCGCCGTAGCGCTGGCGGATCCACTCGATGGTCTTTTTCTGCCAAACGGAATGGCCCTCGGAGGAGTCGATGCACAGCACGTCCGCCCCCGCCTCGACCAGAGCCGGGACCCGCTGGGCGTAGTCACGGGAGTTGATGCCAGCGCCCACCAGAAGGCGCTTTTTGGCGTCCAGCAGCTCGTCCGGGTTCTCCTTGTGGCTGTCATAGTCCTTGCGGAACACGAAATATTCCAGCCGCCCGTCGGCGGACACGATGGGCAGAGAGTTGAGCTTATGGTCCCAGATGATGTCGTTGGCCTCCTTGAGGCTGGTGCCCTCGGGGGCGGTGACCAGCTTTTCCAGCGGGGTCATGAAGTCCCCGACCCGCGCGTCCGCGGACATGCGGCTGACGCGGTAGTCCCGGCTGGTGACGATGCCCAAAAGCCTTCCGCCCGCGGAGCCGTCCTCTGTCACCGCCACGGTGGAGAAGCCGTTTTTCGCCTTCAGGGCCAGGATGTCCCCCAGCGTGGCGTCGGGCGTCACGTTGGAGGCGCTGACCACGAAGCCGGACTTGTAGTTCTTCACACGGGCCACCATGGCGGCCTCGTCCTGCACGGACTGGGAGCCGTAGATGAACGAAAGTCCCCCCTCCCTCGCCAGGGCGATGGCAAGGGTGTCGTTGGATACGGACTGCATGATGGCCGAGACCATGGGGATGCTCAGGGTGATGGCCGGAGCCTCCCCCTTTTTGTACTTCACCAGGGGCGTTTTCAGGCAAATGTTGTCCGGCACGCACCGCTCCGAGGTGTATCCGGGGATGAGCAGATACTCGCTGAACGTGTGGGACGGTTCGCTGTAAAAATAGGCCATGGGAGTCCTCCTTGCAGGAAGCGGTACGGCCCCGACGGGGCCCCCGCGGATTTTTTTGTCATTGTAGCATGAAGGAAAATCCAAAGTCAACGGCACCGCCGCATTTTCGACAAATGCGTTACTAAATGACATCTAATTTTAACTTGTATGGGGAAAATCCATAGTGTAGTATATAATTAAGGGAAAAGGCGCGATTTTGTTATTTGTACGACCATCACGATTTGAGTTCTTACTACCGGAGAGATAACTATGGATCTATTCTATAAGATCATCGCCCTGCTGGGCGGTCTGGCCATGTTCCTGTACGGCATGCGGGTCATGGGCGACGGACTGAAGAGCTGTTCCGGCAGCGCAATGAAGGCGGCTCTCGCCAAGGTCACCAGCAAGCCCGCTCTGGGCTTTCTGCTGGGCACGCTGGTCACCTGCATGATCCAGAGCTCCACCGCCACCATCGTGCTGACCGTGGGTCTGGTGGGCGCGGGCTTTCTCACCTTCCGCCAGTCCATCGGCATCGTCCTGGGCGCCAACGTGGGCACCGCCATCACCGCCCAGATCATCCGCCTCATGGACCTGCAGGCCGGGTCCACCAGCCTCCTGTACCTCTTTAACGCGGAGAATCTGGCCCCCATCGCCCTGGTCATCGGCATCGTGCTGCTCATGTTCGTCCACGGCAACTCCGCCCAGAACGTGGGGACCATCGCCATGGGCTTCGGCGTGCTGTTCATGGGACTGATCTTCATGAGCGACGCGGTGAGCAGCTTCGGCAGCTCCCTGAGCGGCCTTTTGACCGCCTTCGAGGGCAACTACTTCCTGGGCTTCCTGGCGGGCACCGCCGTCACCGGCGTCATCCAGAGCTCCTCCGCCGTCATCGGCATCCTGCAGACCTTCGCAAGCTCCGTGGGCGTTCATTTCTGCGGCGTGCTGGGCGTCATCATCGGCGTCAACATCGGCGACTGCCTCACCACCTTCCTGGTCTGCCGCATCGGCGCAAAGCCCGAGCAGATCCGCACGGTCACGGTCCATGTGATCTATAACATCTGCGCGGCCGTGCTGATCTCCGCCGTGTTGACCATCTGCCGCGGCACGGGTCTGATCGGCGACGGGCTGTGGTACGCCAGCCTGGACTCCGGCGGCGTGGCCAACGTCCACGGCCTTTTCCGGCTGGTACCGGCGGTATTGTTCCTGCCTCTGTCCGGGACGTTCGCCAAGCTGGCCGAAAAGCTCGTGCCGGACAAGCCCGCCCCGGCGGAATATCAGGACATCGTGGAGAATCTCCGGGAGCTGGACAGCCACCTGGTCACCAACCCCCGCATCGCCCTGGACCAGTCCGCACACCTGATCAGCCATATGGCCGACGTGGCGCTGGACAATTTCCTGATCGCCACGCGGCAGCTTTTCGACTATGACCCCAAGCAGGACGAGCGCATCTCCCGACGGGAGGCTCTGCTGGACCGGATGGCGGACGCCACAAACCAGTATGTGGTGGATCTTTCCTCCCACATCACCCTCTCCTCCGACAACAGGACCCAGAACTTCCAGATCAAGGCCCTCACCTGCTTTGAGCGCATCGGCGACCTGGCCGTCAGCATCGAGCACGACTGCCAGCGGCTGCGGGAGGGCGGCAAGCCCATCTCAGAGCAGGCCAGGACCGATCTGCAGGCCGCCATCCACGCCGTGACCGATATCCTGAAGCTCTCCGTCCGGACCTACAAGGAGAACAATATCCGCAGCGCCAGGGCCGTGGAGCCCCTGGAGGAGGTCATCGACGACCTGATCGAGGCCATGAAGGCCCGGCATGTGGACCGGATGACGAAGGGCGTCTGCGACGTATACACCGGCATCCAGTACCAGAACATCCTCCAGAGCCTGGAGCGGGTGTCCGACCAGTGCTCCGACCTGGGCGTGTACATCCTCAGCCGGGACGACAGCGCCATCACCGGCCAGGAGCACCAGTACCTGCACGACCTGCACCACTCCGACAACGAGTCCTACCGCAAGATGTTCCGGGAGAACTATCAGAAGTATTTCCAGGACGTGGGCCAGACGCCAAAAACGGACGGCCAGACGCCCGAGACAAAAACATCTTGACAAATCCGGCCCGCGAGCCTATAATGCCCAATAAGAGCAACGGCGTTCTGAGAAACGGCGCTGCTCTTTTTTTGCGTCAAGGAGTGAAAGAATATGTGCGGTATCATGGGATTTACGAAAAGGACGCTGACCCGCGACGAGCTGCGGCCCTATTTTGACAGGACCTGCTTCCGGGGTCCGGATATGACCCGCGTGGAGGAGGCCGGAGGCGGCTGGCTGTGCTTCCACCGGCTGGCCATCATGGGCCTGCACCCGGACGGGATGCAGCCGTTCCATCTGGACGGGGACATGGCGGTGTGCAACGGGGAGCTCTATCTGTTCCGGCCGCTGAAAGCGGAGCTGGCAAAGGAATATACCTTCCAAAGCCAGTCCGACTGCGAGATCATCCTGCCCCTGTACCGCAAATACGGCCTGGATATGTTCGCCATGCTGGACGCGGAATTCGCCATGATCATCTATGACAGCCGAAAGGACGAATTCATCGCCGCCCGGGACCCCATCGGCATCCGGCCGCTGTTTTACGGGTATCTGGACGACGGAAGCATGGTCTTTGCCAGCGAGGCGAAAAACCTGGTGGGACTTTGCAAAGAGATCGTCCCCTTCCCGCCCGGCCACTACTACGCCGGGGGAAAATTCGTCCGCTACGCCGACGTGACGGCGGTGGACCGCTACATAGACGACGACCTGGAGACCGTGTGCGGTCACATCCGGGAAAAGCTCATCCTGGGCGTGGATAAGCGCCTGGACGCGGACGCGCCATTGGGCTTTCTCCTGTCCGGCGGCCTGGACTCCAGCCTGGTGTGCGCCATCTCCGCCCGCATCCTGGGCAAGCATATCCGCACCTTCGCCATCGGCATGGATTCCGACGCCATCGACCTGAAATACGCCCGCCAGGTGGCGGACTACATCGGCGCGGACCACATGGAGGTGTACATGACCCGCCGACAGGTGCTGGACACCCTGGAGGAGGTAGTGGCTATGCTGGGCACCTGGGACATCACCACCATCCGGGCCAGCATGGGCATGTATCTGTGCTGCAAGGCCATCCACGACACCTCCGACGTGCGGGTGCTGCTCACGGGGGAGATATCCGACGAGCTGTTCGGCTACAAGTACACCGACTTCGCCCCCTCCCCGGAGGCATTCCAGCGGGAGGCCAAAAAGCGGGTAGACGAGCTTTACATGTACGACGTGCTCCGGGCCGACCGGTGCATCTCCGCCAACTCCCTGGAGGCACGGGTGCCCTTCGGGGACCTGGAATTCGTCAAATACGTCATGAGCGTGGACCCGAAGCTGAAGGTGAACCGGTACAACATGGGCAAATACCTGCTGCGCCACGCCTTTGAGAAGGACCATATCCTCCCCGACTCCATCCTCTGGCGGCAGAAGGCGGCCTTCTCCGACGCGGTGGGCCACTCCATGGTGGACGACCTGAAGGAATACGCCGAGAGCCGATACACCGACGAGGAATTTGAGAAAAAGCGCATGGCCTACGACTTCGCCCGGCCCTTCACCAAGGAGAGTCTGCTCTACCGGGAGCTCTTCGAGCGGTATTACCCCGGTCAGGCCCCCATGGTCAAGGACTTCTGGATGCCCAACCGGGAATGGGCGGGCTGCGACGTGAACGACCCCAGCGCCCGTGTCCTGGCCAACTACGGCGCCAGCGGCGAGTAACTCATCCCGCAATAGGAAAACCGGGGCGGCGCATGCCGTCCCGGTCCTCTTCTTTTTATCCATCCAGCCCGTACAGGCGCTTGAAAAGGGCCTCCATCTCCTTCTCCGGCAGGTCCAGGGGCCTCTCATCGTAATAGGGCTCGCCGTTTTTCACGCCCATCCGCACCCGGCTGGGGCCATCCAGGTAATAGCCCTCATAGTCGTAGTCCGCCGGGGACGCGGCCTGGATATAGGCCGCCAGCGCGTCGGCCGCCTTTTGGCTCGCCTCCCCATAGCCGCCGCCGATGGCGGGACCGGAGCTGCCGCGGTACACCTCCAGATATACCGTGCCGCCGTCCGACCCCTCGACCCGGACGCAGTAGCTGTACTGTTCCTCCAGGTTCTCCGTCACATACAGCGGTTCGCCAAACAGCGCCCGCAGCCGCCCCAGTACCAGAGCGGTCTGCCGGCCGTAGTCGGGCGAAAATCCCTCCAGGATGTTCCGGATACGGGAGCTGAGCATCGGCATCGGGTCCCGGCTCGCCTCCGCGGTGAATCGATACTGATCCATGTCCCCGTCACTCCTTTCCCCCGCGCGGCCGCAGCGCCATCTGCACGGCGGCGGTCCCGTCGGGCTTTTGCACCAGGAAGTGCCAGCCCTCTCCGTCCCGCCGACGGTAGACGCAGAGCGTCTCCCCCTCCCGGCAGGCCACGGAATAGGACACCTCCGCCTCGGCGACGTCCATGGCCTCCAGCTCCGCCACGGTAAAGGTCCCCAGGAGCATGCGGACGTAGGCCACATTGTTCATGTGCCGTCCCATGTCGATGTCACGGGAGCCCACCGTGTAGGTCAGGCACAGGTTTGCCGGGTCCGGCTGCTCCCGGAACCGGGTGAAGGGCGCTTCACACACCCGCTCGGGCCGGTGCTCCATGGCCAGCGGGTAGCCGAAATCCCCCACCTTCATCACCCGGCCCGTGTCGATGTTCTGGCCCACCCATTCGGTGCGGCCCTCCACAAGGACCGTCCCGTTTCGGGCAATGGTATAAAACCGGTCGCACTTCACCGCCCCCGGCTTTCCCGGCCAGGTCCGGGCCGTGACGCTCTCCGCCAGCCGGGGCCTGTCCCGGACGATGCGCAGCCGCGTCCGCACCGCCACCCAGTAGGCCCGGCGCCCGTGCATGCCGTCAAAGCCCACGCCCAGCTTTTCCGCGTGGGACGAGGCCATGTCCATGAACAGGTCGAACATCCCGGCTATGGACATGCGCCCCTGGGCGTCCACCTGGCTGGACTGGACGGCGAACGCCGTCTCAAATACGTTTTCTTCCATATGCCGCTCCCCTGTAAAAATCGGCCCTTCTCTCCGGAAGGGCCGGTCAGTTCATTTTGCCATCCCATCGTCCCACAGGACGATCCTGCCCGCCTCGCGGGTCTTATTCATGTCGATGAGCCGCTGGTTGGACGAGCCGCGAAACCGCAGGCTGATGTCCTTCAACCGCTCCATGAAGGGACCGTCCACCAGCACGTCGATCATGCCCAGCATCTCGTCCGTCACCTCGCAGCGGGGATGCTTGCCGATACGGTGCAGATCCTCGTAGACATACCCGGTGAAGGCCCATATGGTCTTGTTCGGATACAGCGCCCGCACCCGCCGCAGAAACGGCGTCAGTGCCCGCTGGTTTTCCGGCTCGAAGGGGTCGCCCCCCAAGAGCGTCAGGCCGTTGATATAGTCCGGGGCCAGCAGACCCAATATCCGCCCCTCCGTTTTCAGCGTGAAGGGCTCGCCGTATTCAAAGTCCCATGTCTCCGGCTGAAAGCAGCCGGGACACCGGTTGGTGCAGCCCGACACGAACAGCGTCACCCGCACGCCGACGCCGTTGGCGATATCACAGTTTTTGATCTGTCCGTAATACATGCCTTACAGGTGCAGGACCCGGTCCTTGATCTCCTGGGTACGGCCCTGGTTCCAGAACTGGGTGCCGATGTAGCCGCAGGTCCGCCGGGCCACGTTCATCTTGTCCTGGTCGGTGTTGCCGCAGCGCGGGCAGCGCCAGATAAGCTTGCCGTCGTCCTCCACGATCTCGATCTCGCCGTCCCAGCCGCAGACCTGGCAATAGTCGCTCTTGGTGTTCAGCTCGGCGTAGATGATGTTGTCGTAGATGAACCGCATCACCTGCAGCACCGCCTCCAGGTTGTTCTGCATGTCCGGCACCTCCACATAGCTGATGGCGCCGCCGGGCGACAGATGCTGGAACTGGGCCTCGAACTTGAGCTTGGTGAACGCGTCGATCTCCTCCGTCACGTGCACGTGATAGGAGTTGGTGATGTACCCCTTGTCGGTGATGCCCTCGATGACGCCGAAGCGCTTTTGCAGGCACTTGGCGAACTTGTAGGTGGTGCTCTCCAGCGGCGTGCCGTACAGGGAGAAGTCGATGTTGTGCTGCTCCTTCCACCGCTTGCAGGCGGCGTTCATGTACTGCATGATCTCCAGAGCGAAGGGCGTGGCGGAGGGGTCCGTGTGGCTCTTGCCGGTCATGTACTTGACGCACTCATACAGCCCCGCGTAGCCCAGGGAGATGGTAGAGTAGCCGTTGTACAGCAGCTTGTCGATGGGCTCGCCCTTCTGCAGACGGGCCAGGGCGCCGTACTGCCACAGGATGGGCGCGGCGTCGGAGAGAGTGCCCTTCAGCCGCTCGTGGCGGCACATCAGCGCCCGGTGGCACAGCTCCAGCCGTTCGTCGAATATCTTCCAGAACTTCTCAAGATTGCCGCCGGAGGAAAGAGCCACGTCCGGCAGGTTGATGGTGACCACGCCCTGGTTGAAGCGGCCATAGTACTTGTGCTTGCCCGGCTCGTAGTTGCCCGCGTTGGCGATGTTGCCCAGCCCTGCGTCGGTAAAGCGGTCCGGCGTCAGGAAGGAGCGGCAGCCCATGCAGGTGTACACGTCGCCCTTCAGCTCCAGCATCTTCTTCTCGGAGATGTAGTCGGGCACCATCCGCTTGGCGGTGCACTTGGCCGCCAGCTTGGTCAGGTACCAGTAGGGCGTGCCCTCCTCCACGTTGTCCTCCTCCAGCACGTAGATGAGCTTGGGGAAGGCGGGAGTGACCCAGATGCCCTTCTCGTTCTTCACGCCCTCGTACCGCTGGAGCAGGGTCTCCTCGATGATGATGGCCAGGTCCTTCTTCTCCTGCTCGCTCTTGGCCTCGTTCAGGTACATGAACACGGTGACGAAGGGGGCCTGTCCGTTGGTGGTCAGCAGCGTCACCACCTGATACTGGATGGTCTGCACGCCCCGGCGGATCTCCTCCCGCAGGCGCTTTTCCACGATCTCGTCCACCTGCTCCTTGGTGGGGACGATGCCCAGCGTGCTGATCTCGTCCCGGACGATGGCGCGGATCTTCTCCCGGCTGACCTGGACGAAGGGCGCCAGATGGGCCAGAGAGATGCTCTGGCCGCCGTACTGGTTGGAGGCCACCTGAGCCACGATCTGCGTGGCGATGTTGCAGGCGGTGGCAAAGCTGTGGGGCCGCTCGATGAGGGTGTCGGTGATGACGGTGCCGTTCTGGAGCATGTCCTCCAGATTCACCAGGTCGCAGTTGTGCATGTGCTGGGCGTAGTAGTCCGTGTCATGGAAGTGGATGATGCCCTCCTCGTGGGCCTCCACGATGTCCCGGGGCAGCAGCAGACGGTTGGTGATGTCCCGGCTCACCTCGCCGGCCATATAGTCCCGCTGGGTGGAGTTGACCACGGGATTCTTGTTGGAGTTCTCCTGCTTGGCCTCCTCGTTGTTGCACTCGATGAGGGCCAGGATACGGTCGTCGGTGGTGTTGGCCTGGCGGACCAGGCTGCGGGTGTAGCGGTAGGTGATGTACCGCTTGGCCACCTCATAGGCCCCGTGGGCCATGATCTGCTCCTCCACCATGTCCTGGATCTCCTCCACCGAGGGAGACCGCCCCAGTTCCATACAGGCCTTCTCCACCGAATCCGCGATGCGGTGGATCTGGGTGTTGGTCATGCGCACATCCTCATCCACTACGTCGTTCGCCTTGCTGATGGCCGCGATGATCTTCGTGATGTCAAACGTGACCTCGGAGCCGTTTCTCTTGATGATCTTCATTGGTGCTACCCCTTCTCTCTGCTCTGTCTCCCCAGGTTCTTCCGCCTTGGTTACATAATGCCAGTGCTCGTAATCTTAGCACAATATCTTGTGTCTGTCAACTGTTTTTACGCCAATATTTTGTAACTCGCAAAAAGTCCGCAAAGCCTTGGAAATACCGGGTTTTCGTAACTTTTTGTAATTTTCTATATGTATGGGCGGCCCCGGATATCCTGAGATTTTTTCAAAAAATTTTTCTTTCGGCCCCCAAAATATGGCCAGCCGCCGCCCCGAAAAACGGGACGGCGGCCTCCGCCGGACACTGTATATCGACCTTTTGCGCTTCTCCTCTTACCGCGCAAGTTTTTTCTGGAGCCAATCCTTCCCGTCCACGAAGCGGGACACGATATAGCTGACCACATAGTCGCCGGCGGCGTTGATCATGGTGGCGGGCGGGTCGACCAGGTTGCCGATGGCCACCAGGATGGGGAACGCCATGGTCATCTGTTCCGGGAAGAAGATGGAGCAGATGATATACTCGCCGATGTAGCCGCCGCCGGGCACGCCGCTCATGCCCACGGAGGACAGCACGGCCACCAGCACCACGGGGATCAGCATCTTAAAGCCCAGATCCTGCCCGAACACCCCCAGCACGAAGGCGATCTTCAGCACGCAGGAGAAGCAGGAGCCGTCCATATGCATGGTGGCGCCCAGGGGCAGCACCATGTCGGACACGTCCTTGGAGATACCGGTGTCCTCCGCCTCCTCCATGTTGGTGGGGATGGTGGCCACGGAGGAGCAGGTGCCCAGAGACACCACCGCGGGCTTGGTGATATGGCGGAACATGGTCTTCACCGCGCCCTTGCCGCCGCCGAACCAGGCAAACAGGGGCCAGGCCGTGAATATGTAGATGAAGCAGAGCGGATAGTACAGCACCAGGGCCCTGCCATAGCTGGCGGTGATCTGGGGGCCGTAGGAGGCCACCAGGTCCGCGAAGATGGCGAAGAAAGCGATGGGCGCGTAGTAGGTGATGATCTTGACGAACTTGAGCATCACGCGGGTCAGGTCCTCCAGGAACTTGCCCACGACGCTGTCCTGGCCGCCGTTCAGATTCACCGCGAAGCCAAAGAGGATGGAGAACACGATCAGCGGCAGCATGGCCTTGCGGCTCAAAAGCCCCACGAAGTCCTCCGCCGTGAAGAAGTTCACAAGCATGGTGGAGAAGCTGGCGTACTCCCCCATCTCCTCCTCGGGGATCTCCGCCCAGGGCTCCAGCACCGGCGGGAACACCTTCACCAGCAGGAACATGATCACCGCCGCGATGGCGCCGGTCACCACGAACACGCCCACGGTGACGCCCATGATCTTGCCCGCGCGCTTACGGCTGCGCATGTTGGCCACCGCCCCGGCGATGGACGCGAACACCAGCGGCACCACGATGCAGAACATTATGTTGATGAACACGGTGCCAAGGGGCTTGAGCACCGTAGCGCCGCCGGAGGCGTCCGTCACGGGCCAGATCCAGCCCACGATGGCGCCCGCGATCATGGCGAGAAGCATCAGGGCCATAAAACGATAATTCTTCACAACTGCTTTTCGATCCATCATAATCCTCCCAACGCTTTTCACGTTCATTCCGGCGGCGCATCCGCCGTCAAGCCGACCGCTCACGCAGTTCGCCTCATTATACCCACCGTGAATCGCAAATAACATTGCGATACGTGCTTGAAACCATGCAAAAAATGCTGTATTATACCGGCAGACAGGTAACGAGGTGTATCTCATGAACAACAGCTTCAGCCGGGAGGGCTATCTGAAGGAGAACTATCACCTGTTCCATCTGCGGGATACCGCCGGTCAGGAACGGGATTTCCATTTCCACGAGTTCGACAAGATCGTCATCCTCCTGTCCGGGAACGTGGATTATCTGGTGGAGAGCATGACCTATTCCCTGCGGCCCTGGGACATCCTGCTCATCCAGCACCATGTCATCCACAAGGCCCTGATCGACCAGTCCCAGCCCTATGAGCGGGTGATACTGTATCTGGACCGGAAATACGTGGAGCGCACCATGCCGGAGGCGGGACTGATGGGATGCTTTGAGCGGGCCGACGCGCAGGAGCGCTATCTGCTCACGCCCGGTCAGGAGGAGCTGGAGCCGCTGTCCGGGCTGATCGCCTCCCTGGACCGGACCGCCGACGACAGTCAGTTCGGCGCCCAGGCCCTGCGGGACACGCTGGTCATGCAGCTTCTCATCCTCGTCAACCGGGTCTCGCTCCACGGGGGCGTCGTCCAGCAGCCGCCCTCTGCCCAATACGACCCAAAGATCGCCCAGACCCTCTCCTACATCCATGAAAACCTCAGTCGGCCCCTGACGGTGGAGGCGCTCGCGGAGCGGGTATATCTCAGCAAATATCACTTCATGCGGCTTTTCAAGGCCCAGACCGGCTCCACGGTCCACGCCTATGTGCGCCAGCGGCGGCTCCTGTACGCCGCCCAGCTCATCCGAACCGGCGTGAGCGTGAACAAAGCCGCTGCGGACAGCGGCTTTGAGGAATACTCCACCTTCTTCCGGGCCTTCCGGGAATGCTTTGGGATCAGTCCGGGACAGTTGAAGTGATATTTGTGTATATATTCCAAAATCAAAATGGATGGTCGAATAAAATATCCGCCTAATATTCGCCTGAAAACATATTAAATGGATATATATCCGGCTTATTTTGAATAAACTCCATTTTCTCGCCGGACTCTGGATGAATAAACCGGATCTTATGCGACCACAGAGCCACGCCGCACGGCTGCGACCGCGCGCCGTATTTCCGGTCCCCAACCAGCGGCAGGCCCCGGCTGGCGAACTGGCAGCGGATCTGATGGGTCCGTCCGGTGAGCAGCCGGACGCGGACAAGGCTCAGTCCATCCCGGCTTTCCAACGTCTCGTATTCCAGCGCGGCCGGGCGCACGTCTTTTCCGGGTGTATCCGTCACGTAGGTCTTGTGCTCTCTGCTGTCCCGCCGCAGAAGGTCCTCCATCCTGCCCCGCGACCGCGTCGGGGCGCCGTGGACGACCGCCAGGTATTCCTTCTCAAACTGCCCCTCCCGTATCTGACGGCTCAGCTCAGCGGCGGCATAGGCGGAGCGGGCAAATACCATCAGCCCCCCTACCGCCCGGTCCAGCCGGTGGACGGTCCGCACACAGGCGTGCTCGTCTCCCAGCGCCTGCCGCACCAGCGACGGCATGCCTCCCGGCTCGTCGGTGGAGAGAACGCCCACGGGCTTGACGCATACCGCGACCCGCTTGTCCAGATAGACGAATTCCATGCCGCACCTCCTATACATTTAATATTATAGGCCGCCGCCGCGTTTTCCGCAACCGTCCGGCGGAAAATGGAAAAAAGGTGAAAAAAGTCTTGATTTTATGGGACAGGTATGTTATAGTTATCTAGCTAATTTTGAAAAAGGGTGAAACTGCTATGACGATTGCCATCTCTATATTGCATCTTCTTGCCTGCATCTTCCTGACTGTGGTCATCCTGTTCCAGAGCGGCAAGCGCTCCGGTCTGTCCGGCGCCATTGCCGGTGGCGCGGACACCTTTATGACCAAGGCCAAGGCCAAGACCTGGGACGCAAAGCTGGCCAAGATGACCAAGTGGGTCGCGCTGGTGTTCGTCCTGCTGACCCTGGTGCTGAACTTCCTGTGATCTTGTTCTGACGAAACGCCGCCTCCCCTGCCGGGGAGGCGGCGTTTGATTTGCAAAGCTCCGTCGTTTTGTCCGGTCCCTCGTCAGGCCCGCTGCCTCCGGGACCACTTCATAATGGCGAAGGGGATGCATACGAGACCGATCAGGACCGGGACGATGATGAGCAGATACGGGGACCAAATGTACTTCCCAAAGATATGGAAGGTATTCGTGCGGAATATGTCCGCGCTGCTGCCCACCAAGGGGAGGAGATCCAGGGCCTTCTGTAAGCCGTAGGGAAGATACTGGGCGATCATCATGGGTCCATATGCCACCGCGAGGCTCAGAAGCAGCGCCAGCACGTTGCTCTTTACCTGCGCCGACAGGAGCAGCACCACCCCGGCAAAGCCGATAACACCAAGCAGCGTGAAGGCGTACTCGTAGATCTCCGCTTGCAGCATATTCATGGGCGCGACGGCAAGGAGCTTTATGGTCTGGATGGGCATATCCCACCCGTCCGTGCCCAGGTAGACAAGCTGCGCCGCGACGCCTCCCACGGCCAACAGTCCAAACAGCTCCGCCGCGAAGGCCAGTCCGCTGAGGACTTTTGCCAGCGCTAAATGCCGCCAGCCCCGGTCCATGGTCAGCAGCAGCGGCGCGGTATTGCTGTGCCACTCTCCCGAGAAGGTGGGCGAGAGGACGATGGCCAGAAAAAGCGCCATGATCATGCCCATATCCGGCAGCGCGCCGCCCAGAAGGTTCTGCCAGCCCCCTGTCCAGCCCATGGGAAAGGGCTCCTCCACCTTTTCGTTCATGGCCAGGAGCATGGCCCCCTCTTCACCGGCTCCCTGGCCCTGGAGGTGCAGAAATTCCTCCACCGCCGCCTGCCGCCGGGCGTAGAGGCCGGTGAGGCCGCCGCTGTCCACATAGTACTCCATCAGGATGGGGTAGGCGCTGTCCGGGTCCTCCAGCTCCGGGTACAGCTGAGAAAGACAGCTGTTGACCAGGGAGCGGCAGCTCTTGTTCTCCCAATAGACTCCCCGGGCGTTGTCCGCCTGGATATCCCGCACCATCTGCTGCAACACCTCGTCCGTCAGGTATTCCCCGTAGCTCGCCGCCTGGGCTTGGTAGGAGCGGATCATAGCGGGGCCGTCGAAGTTGTTGCCGAAAGCGCTGGTGACGTCATTGGTGCTGCCAAACTCGAACCACTGGTAGGAGAGAACGCCTCCGAAGATGACCACATAGGCGAAGCAGAGCAGCACGCAGACCCGCACGCTGGCCTTGCGCCACAATTTTTTATGTTCCAATCGAAAGAGCTCCATCTCACGCCTCCTCACCAAAATGATAAAGATACAGATCTTCCATAGTCGCCCGGCAAGGAACGGCCTGCTCTGCGGGCCGCTCGTCGGAAACGATGCGCAGCACGACATAGTCCCCCTCCCCCTCGTGGCGGAAATTCGCCACCGTAAACCGACTCTCCCACGCTCTCGCCTGAGCCGCCGGGACGGTCAGCTCCCAGACCTTTCCGTTTGCCTGCCGGACGAGCTCCGGGACGGTGCCCCGCAGAAGAAAGCGGCCGTTCTTCATCACAAGCACCTGATCCGCGATGGCCTCTACGTCGGACACGATATGGGTAGAGAGTATCACGATACGCTCCCCGGCATAGTCCGCCAGAAGATTCCGCAGATGTACCCGCTCTTTTGGGTCAAGTCCCGCCGTGGGCTCGTCCAGGATCAGCACCTGCGGATCGTTCAAAAGCGCCTGGGCGATGCCCACCCGCTGCTTCATGCCGCCGGAAAAAGTACGCAGCTTTTTCTTGGCAGCGCCCAGAAGTCCCACAGTGCCCAGAAGCTCCCGGATACGCCTTTGGGCCATGTCGCGGGGGAGCCCTTTCAGCGTGGCGATGTAGGAGAGAAATTCGGCGGCGGTGTAGGTGGGATAGAATCCGAAGTCCTGAGGCAGATAGCCCAGCACGTCTCGGTAATTCTCTCCCATGGCGGCGATCTCTTTTCCGTCCAGACGCACCTCCCCAGATGTGGGTTCCAAAATGGCACACAGCATCCGCATGAGGGTGGTCTTACCCGCGCCGTTGGCCCCTAGCAAACCATACACGCCGGGCGTCAGCGTGGCGCTGACGCAATCTACGGCGATCTTTTTGCCGTAGTGCTTTGTCAGGCGGTCAATCGACAATTCCATACATGTTTACCTCCTTGTTTGCGTGGATGATATAGGTTATCTCTTTTGCCAAAAGCCAGGAATAGAACAGCACCGCCGCGATCCATATCCCCAGGGCGGACGCCTCATACAGCCAGGGAAACAGGCGCGCAGACCACCGCCAGAAGAAGATGGAGCAAAGGGCGGTGGTCATACACAGGGGCGCACCGTCTCTTCTCCTTCTGCGTATCAGGGCCAGCATGGCGGTCATGCAGGTCAGATAGGGCACCAGACAGTAGAGGATCACCCGGCCCAGATTTTCAAAGGACCTTTGCAGCCAGACCTCCAGCGCCAGCAAAAAAGTCAGGCACAACAGCGCACCGCCGCCCGCCAGGATCAGCCGGGCCAGTGCAAGCTGCGCCCCGGAGGTGTGGGTGGCCGCCTCCACCTCGCTGACATGGCAATACTGCCCCCGGAAAAAGGTCGGCATGACGACCAGAATGAACAGCGGCATATAGGAGGGCAGCGCATAAGCGCTCATGGAGTACGTACATGCCACGTGGCAGGTCACAAGCAATACGGCCAGCTGCGGCAGCAGAAGGGATATCCCCTCGAAGTGGAACACATCGGCCAAAAAGCCCCAGAAACTCTGCCGGGGCTGGGGGACGCTGGCGTCCAGGATGGCCTGGATGCTGCGCTCCCGGGCCTCTTTGTCAGGATAGGGAATGTTATCACGCATCATCGGTCAACTCCTTTCTCAAGCACTCCAAAAGGCGATAATACCTGCTTTTGACCTTGGCCTCCGCCTGGCCGGTAACGACCGCGATCTGAGGAAAACTGCATTGACCATAGACACGCAGACGGAATATCTCCTGTTCCAAGGCGTCCTCCCGGCCGACAAGTTCCTCCGCCTGTTCCAACAATGCCTGATCGTGGACCATGGCGGTGAAGTCCTCCGGATAGGAGACGTCCTCCGTCAATGGCACGGTCACCGTTCGAAATTTTCGCCTGTGGTCCGCGATCTTGTGGGCGGCGATTCGGTACAGCCATGTGCGAAAGGCGCTCTTCCGGCGGTCATAGGACCCCAGGCTCCGAAGCGCCCCGATGAAGCATTCCTGCGTCAAGTCCAGCGCGTCCTCGCTCTGGCCCACCTGCCGCCAGATATAGGCGTAGACGTCGTCGTAATACGCCCGCACGAGCGCGTCCGCCGCCGCCCGGTCCCCACGGCGTAAAACGGCCCGTATCCACTTTTGCTCCTGAGCGTGCGCCAGCGCGTCCACATCCCTTCCGTCTATATATTCGCAGAGTAAGGCCGAATCGTTTCAAAAAATTCTGAAATATGCCGTCAAAATTATAAGCGGTACGCCGTCCGGCGTACCGCTCTGTCCGATATGAAACTATACCTTATCCCAATTATAATCAAATTCGCTCCGCCGGTCCCGCTTCATCAGGCGGTGGAGCATATCCTCCGGGTCCTGATCCTCATAGAGGACCCCGTACACGCTCTGGCAGATGGGCAGCTCCACCCCCAGCTTTTTGCCCAGCTCCGACACGCTGGCGGCGGCGTAATACCCCTCCACCACGGCGCCCACCTCCCGCAGGGCCAGCGCCACCGGCGCGCCCCGGCCGATGAGCAGTCCCGCCTGCCGGTTCCGGGAGTGGGGAGACAGGCATGTGACGATCAGGTCCCCCATGCCCGCCAGCCCCGAGCAGGTGCTCCGCTGGCCTCCGGCCCTCTGGCACAGCTTCGCGATCTCCGCCATGGCACGGGTCATGAACAGCGCCTTGGCGTTGTCCCCCAGGCTCAGCCCGTCGATGACGCCGCAGCCCAGGGCGATGACGTTCTTCACCGCGCCGCACAGCTCCACGCCCACCACGTCCTGATTCACGTAGACCCGGAACATGTCGTTCATGAACGTCCGCTGCACCAGCTCTGCCACGGTCCTGTCTCCGCAGGCGGCCACGCAGCCCGTGGCCATCCGGCGGGATACCTCCTCCGCGTGGGAGGGTCCGGACAGCACCGCCACCGGGCAGTCCTTCCCCACCTCGTCCTGGATGATCTGGCTCATGCGCAGATCCGTCCCCGGCTCGATGCCTTTTGCGGCCGACACCAGCACCGTGCCCGGCCGGATATGGGCCGCCGCGGTCCGGGCCGTCCGCCGCAGGATGTTGGAGGGCGAGGCGAACAGCACCAGCTCCGCCTCTCCAGCGCCCGCCGGGTCGGATGTGACGTTCAGCTCTGGTGGCAGCACCGCCCCGGCCAGCGCCGGGTTTTTCCGGCTCTTGACCATGGCCGCCGCCTTCTCCGGATCGTGGGTCCAGAGCGTGACATCGTGTCCGTTGCCGCACAGCAGCATGGCCAGTGCCGTGCCCCATGCGCCGCTGCCGTATACAAAGATCTTCATGATATGTACCTCTTTAAAACGGCGGACGCTCGTCCGCCGCTTTTTCACTCCCAGGTTTTCCACACGTCCGGGCAGTAGCCCACGGTGGCCTGTCTGCCGTTTCGCACGATGGGCGTTTTCAGCAGCTCCGGATGCTCCAGCAGCTTTTCCAGCTTGTCCTCGTCGTAGGCCAGATACCCGATCTCCGGCGCGTCGCTCAGGGCCTCCAGACCCACCGCGTTTTTCACGCTGGTCAGCTCCCCCCGGCTCATGCCGTAGCGCAGAATGTCCACGAACTGGAACCTGACCCGCCGCTCTTTGAAGTACCGCTGGGCCTTTTTCGTGTCAAAGCACTTGTTCTTGCCGAATATCTGGATATTCACCTGGCATACCTCCGCAAAAGCCCTCTTACGCCAAGACGGCAAAAGAGAGCTTGACGTGCATCAGTATAGCCAATCAAGCCCTCAATGTCAAGCAGACCGCTGTTTGCGGAGGATCTGAAAAACCCAGAATTGCGCGTTCCTATCTCCGCACCCGGCCGGAACCGTCGCCACTGGCAAGGGTCTCCACCTCGGACACGGTGCACAGGTTGAAGTCATGCTCGATGCTGTGCTTCAGGCAGGACGCCGCGGCGGCAAAATCGACCGCCCTCTGCCGGTCATAGCCGGACAGCAGCGCATAGATGAGCCCGCCGCCGAAGCTGTCTCCCCCACCGACCCGGTCAACGATATGGACACGGTAATTCGGTGAAAAAGCTGCCTGGCCGCCGCTGTACAGCAGCGCGCCCCAATCGTTGTCAGAAGCGGAAATGCTTCCGCGCAGCGTTATGGCCGTCTGGTCCAGGCCAAACCGGTCGCTGAGCTGTCGGGCAACGCTGATATAGCCCTCCCGGTCCAATTTGCCGGCTGTCAGGTCGGTCCCGCGCGCCTCTATGCCAAAGACGTCCTTCGCGTCCTCCTCATTGGCGATGCAGACATCCACATAGGGCATGAGCGCTGCCATCACGCGGCCTGCTTCCTCCCTGCTCCACAGCTTTTTTCGATAGTTCAGATCACAGCTCACAGTCACTCCCAGCCGTTTGGCCGTCCGGCACGCCTCCAGGCATATCTCCGGCAGTTCGCCGCCCAGCGCCGGGGTGATGCCCGTCCAGTGGAACCAATCGGCGCCGGAAAGGATGCGCTCCCAGTCAAAATCTGAGGCGGTGGCTTTGGCAATGGCGGAGCCCGCACGGTCATAGATGACTTTGGAGGCCCTCTGCGAAGCGCCCTTCTCACAGTAGTATACGCCCAGGCGCTCGCCGCCCCGAACAACGCCGCTCACATCGACGCCGTACCTGCGCAGCGCATTGACGGCAGCCTGGCCGATCTCATGGGTGGGTACCTTGCTTATAAAAGCGGCGCTCATGCCGTAATTGGCAAGGGACACCGCCACATTGGCCTCGCCCCCCGCATAGCTTGCGTCAAAGCGATCCGCCTGCACAAAGCGGAGGTATCCCTCCGGGTCCAGCCGCAGCATGATCTCCCCAAATGTAACGATCCTCTTCATGTCGTTTCCTCCTTACCGCCCGCAGCGCCAGTCTTTGCGGCGCGGCACATAAGCTTCGCGCATCGGGTGAGCCTGTCGAGATCACCGGCCTCGATCCATTGCCGGTTCGCCAGATTTCCGCCCACGCCAAAGCCGCTGACGCCCGCGCGCAGAAACTCCCCCATGTTATTTTCATTCACGCCGCCCACAGCGAGCAGCCGGATATGTCCAAGCGGGCCCCGCACGGCCTTGACATAGTCCGCCCCCAGCCGCGCCGCGGGAAACAGCTTCACAAAGTCCGCTCCGGCCCGATGGGCAGTCACGATCTCCGTCGGCGTCATGGCGCCCGGTATGGATACCAAACCCAGACTGACCGTCCTGCGAATGACGCTGATATCCACATCCGGCGAGATCACAAAATCTCCGCCCGCCGCCGCTGTCAGCTCCACCTGTTCCTCTGTGAGCACCGTGCCCGCGCCGACGGACATGCGCTCCCCCATCTTCTCCCTGATAAGCGCTATCCCATCCGCCGTGGAACGGAAGGATTCCGGCGCACGCTGATCGAAGGTGATCTCCATCAGCCGGACCCCGCCCGCATACAGCGCCTCCGCCACTTTCAGATACTGCGAGGGACTTACGCCTCGCACGATCGCGATGAGCTTTTCCTGCCCGATACGGGCAATGACCTCTTCTCTCATAACTTCTTCCTCCCCGTCCCTATAAATTCCGCTCCGCCGCACTCACCATCCCGGTGAGGATATCGGCGCCGGAGCTGCCCCCTACGGATAAAAGCCCGCCGGTCTCCGCCTCAAAGTTCCCGGCAAGAGCCCGGTCCAGTATCTCGAAGGCCTGTCCTGCCGCCACCGAAGTCAGAAAGGCCGCGCTCACCTCCGTTGTCCGACCGGGCGCCAGAGCGCATATCCCCTCCCGGAGCAGCGGCAGCCCCGGAGCCTGAGCGTCTTTTCCTTTTCTCAGCCAATAATAGAGCAGCCCTACCAGCCAGTCATCCATAGCGGGCGTAAGGCCCGGACCAAGACCGATGAGTTGTTCCAGACAACAGCGGATGCCAGCGCCGTCCGCATTTCGTACCACCGACAGCAGCGCGTCGGCATGGTCTCTGGCCATGCGTGACCAGATACCGTCGCTCTCGGCAAGGACAAGGCCCTTTATGGCGCCTCTGCCGCTTTTCCGCAGTGCCTTTCGGGCCCTCTCTTCCCACCCGGAAGGCGCCTCCGTACCGGGGGGCGGCTCCCGCTCCTTCAGGATGAGAACGGGTCCTCCGTCGGACAATCGCAGTTGTTTTCCGTCATACCGGACCGGCGCGCCGCACCGGATCCCAGCCCCGCCGAGAGCGGCCCCGTACCGTTCCACGCCGACGCCAAAGGGGATGCTGCCAAAGCGGCTGTCGCAGACCAGCACCAGCTCGGAAAACCGCAGATAAAGTCCCTCGCGGCCTACAAAGCAAACGCTCCCCCCGCCATCGCTGACGCGGCGCTTGACATCGACGCCGCACCAGGCGCTGATCGTACCGCGGTTCATGTGCCCTCACCCATCTCAGCGCCGGTCATGCAGCGGTATGTCTGCCTGGCCACGCCCAATTCCTCGTTGGCAGGAATGACCGACACCAGCACCGGTGAGTCGGGCGCGCTGATGATACCGCCCCGACTGGCGGCATTCTTCCCCGGGTCCAGCATGACTCCCATATGGCGCACCGCCTGACACACCTGCGCTCTCACCGACGAAGCGTGTTCACCGATACCGCCGGTGAACACAAGCTGATCCAATCCCCCAAGCTCCGCGTAAAACATGCCGATATAGCGCACGATCCAGCATACGAAGACCTGAATGGCCAGCGCCGCTCTGGCATTACCGGCATCCGCCGCCTGTTGGATATCCCGCAGGTCGCCGCTGACGCCGGACAGGCCCAGCAGCCCGCCGCGCTTTCCCATGCCGTCCAGGATCTCCTCCATGGGCAGCCCCTCATGGAGCAGGAACGGGATCAGATAGGCGTCCGCGTCGCCTGTTCTGTTGGCATGCGGAAGGCCGGTCTGGAGAGAAAAACCAAAGCTGGTGTCCACACTTCGCCCCGCCTCTATGGCGCAGACCGAGCTGCTGCCGCCAAGGTGGCAGCAGATCACCCTCTCGGCTCTTCCAAGTCTCGCCGCCTCCTCCGCCACATAGCTGTGGGAGGCGCCGTGGTAGCCGAGCTTGCTTATCCCGTACCTCTCGTACCACTCATAAGGGACGGCATAGAGCCGCCGGAACAGCGGGATACCGGCATGAAAGGCAGTCTCAAACACCCCCACCAGAGGCACGCCCGGCAGCTGTTTGGAAAACCGCTCGATGGCCTCCAGATACGGCGCGTTATGGGCCGGAGCCAGAAACAGACTGTCCCGCATACCCTGGATGACGTCATCCGTCAAGCGCTGGACGCCATAATGCCCCTTGGACAGCACGGTCTTAAAACCGACGCCGCCAATGTCTTCCGCGTCGGCGACGAGGCCGAGGGTCCTGTCGGTCATAGCCTCCATGAGCATGTCGATGGCACGGGCGTGGTCCGGGATGCAAAGTCCCTCTCGCCGAAGCTCCTTCCCGCTGAGGATATTCCGATAGAAGAACTTCGCCCCATCCGCACTGCCGACGCGCTCCGCCGCCGCGGCACAGAGAAGCGTCTCCTCCGGCATGGCAAACAGCTTGGCCTTCAGCGACGTGCTGCCAACATTTATGACCAGCAGCTTCATCGCGTCAAACCTCTTCACCGCCAGCCGGTCCATAGCCCGCGGCGATCTCCCCGCCATGATAGGTCACCCGGATATTGATAGCACAGCCCGCGTCCGTCTGTGGAAGATCCTCCCGGTAGAATACGCCCCGGCTCTCCCGGCGCACCTCGGAGGCCGCCGCCATCATGCCCAGCGTCAGCGCCATGCTGCGCAGAGCGTTTTTGCGGCGGAGCTCCTCCGCGCCGCGGCATCTCAATCCTCCGCTCAGCGCCAGAGCCCGGACGGAAACGCTTTTTGCCCTGCCGATCCCCGCCGCGCTGCGCACCAGGGACATATCCTCGCCCGCACACCGCCGCAATTCTAAAAGCGCGCTCTCCGCCTCCGCCCATGGGGAGCCGCTCCCTGCGGAAAGCCTGTCCAGAAGTTCCCCGGCCAGGGAAGCGGCCGTCTGTATCCGCCGTTCATCCAAAGAGGAAAACCGCGCCGCGCTCTCGCCCGCCACCGCGCCGAAAACGAAGGTCTCCGCCCCCGCGCAGCCGCCCAGTCGGTCGGCTCCGTGAAGGCCGCCCATCGCCTCGCCCGCGGCAAAAAGGCCCTCGACGCTCGTCCGACAGGCGCTGTCGGTCCGGACGCCGCCCAGGAAGGTGTGGGCCGCGGGCGCGATCGGGAGCAGTCGCTGCAGCGGGTCCCAGCCATAACTGCGCAGCCGCTCCGTCCACAGGCAATGCCGCTCCAACTCCTCTGCGGAAAGCCCGGTCAGGTCGTACAGCACATCTCTGCCGCCGCATCTCCTCTTCTCGGCATAGATGGCCCGGGCCAGCTCGCCTTTTTTCACGCCGTTCAGATCCTGGAAATAGTCCGACAAAAACTCTTTTCCATCCCCGTTCAGGAGCCTGCCCCCGGCATTCATCATCGTGGTGCTGATCCCCTTGCCGCGCAAAGGTCCCGGCTCGGTAAGACAGCACGGCTCAAACTGTATGAATTCCATATCCGTGAGGACGGCGCCCGCCCGGGCCGCCATGGCATATGAATCACCCCGGATGGCCGCGGGATAAGTGGTCACCGGATAGAGCGCGCCGCAGCCTCCGGCCGCCAGCACGACCGCCCCCGCCGGATAACAGCACAGCGTTCCGTCCCCTTCGACGCCGACCGCGCCATAGACCCGTCCGCCGTCGGACAACAGGTCCAATACATCCACGTCAAACCGGACGGGCACATGCGCCTGCCGCAGCGCCTCCAGGAACAGCCGCTCCGCCTCCGCGCCTGTCACGATGCCCTTGTGAATGAGGCACGGCACGCTGCAGCCCAGCGGCTTGAGCAGATCGTATCCGCCGCTCTCATCACGGGAAAACTCCATGCCCATGCTCTCCAAAAACGCCGCCTCACCGGCGGCGCGCCGGGCCAGAGTCCGCGCCAGCGACGGGCGGCTCAACCCCTGGCCGGAGGCCTGAAGGTCCGCAAAATAGCGGTCGGGACTGTCCCGCGGTCCTACCGGAGCGTTAAAACCGATCACGCCGGTCGAACAGCGGGGGCCTTTGGACAGCACCGCCGTCCGCTTCCCCAGGCCGCTGGCAGCCACCGCTGCCCGCAGCCCGGTCAGACCCGCGCCGATCACCAGCACATCCACCGGCTCTCTGATCGACACGTCCATTCTCATCCTCCCACCGGATATTCCGCGGCAAAAGCCTTCATCGCCTTCTGGAAGCACTCCATGGGCACGCGGGCCGTCCCGGCCCCGATAAGACCGCCGTCCTTGTGGAAATTCCCGCCGTGTACGATGGGGCAGATCCCCGTCTTCAGCACCAGCCGGATGTCGATGCCCACAGGCAGGAAATCGAAATCCAGATTGGGAATGGAGAAGTTATGGTTCTTACCGATGCAGATCTTCTCCATTTCCCTGGTCTGCGCGATGGAGTCCCGGAGCTTCTGTCCGCGGAGCAGGCTCACGATGGGGCTCGCAGCCGCCGCCATACCGCCCATGCCCGCGCACTCCACGACGCAGCTGTCTCCGATCCAGGGCAGCGCGTCCGCTTTCGTATACTTGCTGGAAGTATAGCGCCCCTCCAGATAGGGAGACGGCGCGGTGAACCACCGCTCGCCCAGTCCGGCGACCTTAATGCCGAATTCCACGCCGTTGCCGCACACCGCCGTGACCATGGTGGAATAGGGCATGCCCACATTGCTGAGCATGGCGCTGCGGGCCGCGCCCTGGCCGAGGCAGTGAAACATGCGCGGCGTGCGGGAAAAATAGCGCATGACGGCCTTCAGCACCTGGGGCGGATAATCCATGTCAATAAAGTCCATGACGCACTGCTTCAGGATGATCATATCCGCCGCAGTCTGGCGTGTGTGGTTCTCGTCGCCCATCTGAAAGCTCTCCGACAAAATGGGCTTGAGCGCCACGCCGCCCCGCCTGCGGAGCATGTCCGCCATGGGCGGAAACAGCTCCTGACGCATATGGCGCAGGTTCTCCGCGATCTCCGGCGAATACCGGCCCCATCCGTTGAAGCCGCCCTCGAAATCTCCTTCGGCGGGAAAGGTGGCAGCAACGCGGCCGCTGGCCCGGTCCTCCACCACCATCATGGCAATGGATCTCGTGATGATGCCCGTGCCCGCGCCGACGGTGTTGTGGTCCAGGGCGCTTGACAGCGCGATCT
Source organism: uncultured Oscillospiraceae bacterium (assembly GCA_947629245.1). Taxonomy (GTDB): domain Bacteria; phylum Bacillota; class Clostridia; order Oscillospirales; family Oscillospiraceae; genus CAJOIG01. Next base: position 72,957 of record CANRDC010000004.1, read on the forward strand.
CGCCGCCGCGCAAAAGCCGGTCGGCCTGCTCCTCCGTTTTTGCCCAGCCCTCCAGCAGGCAGGCATTTCTCATCCCGCGCTGGTGAAGGGCGACCATGTCCTCATAGGCGATCGGAGGACCGGAGTGGATGATCATACGGTCCGTGAGCCCCTCCACGACCTCCCCTGCCGGACGGATATCGATCCAACAGGGGTCTGAGTTGATGATATTGTCGATCGCCCTCTGGTTCGCGTTGGCGATCTTTTCCTTTATATCCATGAGCATTTCCGTCCTTATATAAACATGTCCAGAAGGTCCTGTATCTCCTGGGGCTGCCTCGCGGGAGGGCGCCAGTCCAACTGGAGGACAGGCACATTCTGGGAGGCAATGGCCTCATAAAAGCCGGGCAGACCAATGTTGACGATCCTCAGCGTTCTCTTCTCTCCGGCATCGCCGGTCTTTTCGCACATGGTTCATCCCCTCCTTTCAAGCGCGGACATCATGCGGCTGGCGAGCTTGGCGCTCTGGTAGTTGCTCCCCGTGACGATGACGCCGCTGTCCCTGAGAAGGCGCGCCATCTCCCGGACATTCTGCGGGTCTGCCTCGGAGCCGCAGATGGAGGCGATCACGCTCACATGTCTCCCCCCTGCCCGGCTCTCCCGTACGAGCGCCGCCACCGGGGCAAAGGGGTCCCCATCGACCCCTGGACCGGTAATAAAATCCATCATGACGACCGCCACCTGCGGATCCGCCATCTCCTTTTTCAGCCGATCCATCCGGATCCGCGAGTCAAACACCGGGTGCGGGAACCGCGCGGTAAAGTTCTCCGCGCCCAGATCCAGGATCGTGTTTCCAACGCTTACCTCCGGATCGTCCAGGCGCGCCGCGTACCGGTTTTCCAAATTGCTGCGCAGTCCCGCTCCGGCATTGTGACGGCTGAAGTAAACCAGGCTCTCCTCCGCGAATGTGCCGCCGCAGAACAGGCCCCGAAAGTATCTCTGCTCCGGCGCCAGCATGGCCAGCTCTTTCCCGGCAATGACATCCAGCTCACCGTCGTCGCAGCCCCACGACGGACGGGCGCCGCACAGGGCCTCCACCGCCGCCAGCGCCGCCGTCTCCAGCGCCTCCGCGCCGATGACACGGTGGCCCTTGAACAGTTCTTCCCCGCCGCCGATAAACACGGCGACCACCGGTTTCTCTATTTGGTCGGCACGGCGGAGCACCTTTTCCATCACGTCGGCGTCCGCCAGCTTGGAGACCAGAACGATCACCTTCGTATTCGGGTCTCCGGCCAGCCGCTCCATGCCGTCCAGCATGGCTATGCCCCCGATCTGCGGGAAGAGGTCGCGCCCGCCGGTGCCAATAATAGCCGAGACACCGCAGCCGCAGCGCTCGATCAGGCAGGCGACCTCCTGCGCGCCGCTGCCGGACGCGCCCACAATGCCGATCTCTCCCCGCCGGACGATACTGCCCGCCGCCAGCGCCACGCCGTCGATCAGGCCCACACCGCAGTCGGGTCCCATGACCAGAAGGCCCCTTTCATGCCCCTCCCGCTTGAGCGCCAGCTCCTCCTCCAGCGAGACGCCGTCGCTGAAGATGAATACGTCCAGGCCTTTTTCCAGCGCCTTTTTCGCCTCGGCATAGACATATTCCCCCGGCAGAGATATCTGGACCAAATCGTAGGGCGTCTGGGTCAGGTCTATCTCATCCAAGTCGGAGAAACGCTCTGCGTCCGGTTCCGTTTTCCGTTCAAGCAGATCGTCTATGTAGCCCATAGCCGCGTCTGCCGCGGCGTCGTTTTCCGCGTCGATGCCGCAAACCAGATCGTTGCAGCCCACGTCCTCGTCCACGACGAATCCCATCTCCCGCATCAGCCGCAGATTGGCCGGCGTGCCCATCTGGACCTCGGCCAGCCTGACCCCCGGGCAGCCCATGGCCTTATCGCGTACATCCATCAGCGTCACCGAGTCCACATACCGGTTGCGCTGTATCGTTACTCTCTTCTTCAAAACAAGCAATTCTCTCCCCGTTCAAAATAAGTTCCGCCGCGCCGGGCGGCAACGCCTCCGGCGGAGCGCTCAAGAGGGCTCCGCCGCCCGCGGCGTCTTCCTCCGCCCCCACTTTTGCAGTACGAGGAGCATACAGAAGATCAGCACGCCTATCAGATCCGTTATCTTTTCCGGATAGATCAGCAGAAGGGCCGTGACGCCGCTGATCGCCCTCTGCCATACCGGCATGGGACGCAGCAGATACCCCTCCACACATGCCGCCAGAAGTACGATCCCCAGCAAAGTCACCGCAAAGACATACAGCGACTGGGCCGCCGTTCCGGAAGAAAACAGCATCTCCGGCGCAAACACAAAAACATACGGGATCAGGAATCCGGCCAGAGCCAGCTTCAGACCTTGCAGGGCTGTCCTCGTCGGATTCGCCTCCGCCAGGCCCGCCGCCGCATAGGCGGTGATGGCCACAGGCGGCGTTAGCCCGGCCATAAGGCCAAAGTAGAACACAAAGAAATGCGCGGGCATCTTCTCGATCCCCACCGCGATCAGGATGGGAACGGTCACCGTCGTCATCAGCAGATATACCGCCACGGTGGGGAGCCCCATACCCAGCACAATGGCCAGGATCATCACAAAAAACAGCGTCAGATATACGTTACCGGCCGCCACCTTCAGGATGAAGTTGCTGAACACGGCGCTGAGACCCGTCAGCGTGAACACGCCCACGATGAGCCCGACGACTGCGCAGGATATACTGACCGACAGGGAATTCTTCGCGCCCTTTTCCAGCGCCCATAGGATATCGCGCAGGCTCATGCGCGTGCTTTTCCGCAGCGCCGCCGCCAGGATGACCAGCAAAATGCCGATAGCGCCCACATACAGCGGCGTATACCCCGCCGTCAGCAGCACGATGACCGCCAGGAACGGGATCATCAGATGGCCGCGCTCCTTGAGGATCGGTACCAGCTTGGGCAGATTTTCCTTGCTGATGCCGTTAAGGCCCAGCTTCTTGGCGTGGAAATGGATGCAGATGAACAGATTTAAATAGTACAGCAGCACCGGCAACAGCGCCGCAAGGCAGACCTTGGAATACGACAGGCCCATCATGTCCGCCATGATAAACGCCGCCGCACCCATGACCGGTGGCATGAGCTGCCCCCCGGTGGAGGACACGGCCTCCACGCCACCGGCAAATTCGCGCTCAAACCCGGTCTTCTTCATCAGCGGGATGGTGAAAGCGCCGGTGGTGACCACGTTGGCCACCGCGCTGCCGCTGATGGTGCCGAAGGCCGCGCTGGTGATGACCGATATCTTTCCCGGTCCACCGGCCGTCCATCCGGCAAGCGCGAAGGCGATATCGTTGATCACCTCGCCCAGCCCGCTCCTCTCCAGAAACGCCGAGAAGATGACGAACACGATGATGTAAGTAGCGCATGTCCCCAATGAGACGCCGAAAATGCCCTCTGTGCCAAGATACATGTGCGAGGTCATCCGGGTCATGGTGATCCCCTTGTGCATCAGAATGCCGGGCATATGTCGGCCAAAGAAGGCGTAGATGACAAACACCGTCGGGATGATCACCAGGGCCCAGCCAACAGAACGCCGGGTGACCATAAACAGCAGCAGCGTCATCACGCAGAACATGACGATATCCAGCGTCGTGGGCATACTGGCCCGGAAAATGATGCTGTGATACTCCGCCGCTACATATCCCGCCGTCACGGCTCCGACGGCGGCCAACACCCAATCCAGAGGCGTGATCCGCCCCTTATTTTTCTTCAAGCCCGGATAGCACAGGAAACCAAGGGCGATGACAAACGCCAGGTGGATCGACCGGTATTGGAGCGTTGGCAGCCGCCCGCTGAGCGCCGCGGCAATGTGGAACACCGACATCGCCACCGCGATCCATTTTACGATCGTCTGCGCCGGACCCGCACCGTCGGAACCGACGCTCTCCGTATCATACTTGCTTATCAGCTTCTGCCGTTCTTCTAACGAGATCTCTTCGGCTCCCATGGCCTTCGGATCCTCGTGCGCTTGCGCGGATTGTTCGTATTCCATGCAGACCTCCTCGGTTTGTGTTGTGGAAAGCAGGAGATGCGAAAGCATTTTTCGCCTGCCCGCATCCCCCGCTTACGACCATGCGCAGGATCATTCGGCCAGGATGCCTACCTCCGTATAGTAGCGCAGCGCGCCGTCGTGGATAGGAATGGAGATATCCGCCGCGATGTTTTCTGCGGTGATCTTGCCGAAGACAGCGTTGCTGTTCTCCAGCGTGTCAAGGTTTTCGTAGAGCATCTTGGTCACCTCGTAGACCACATCCTCGTCCATATCCGCCGTGGTCCACAGGATCATGGGGGCGTAGACCGTGTTGATGTCCTCCGTCTGCCCGTCGTAGGTGTCGGCCGGGATCACGATGGACGCCAGCGGGCTCCCCTCAACGGTAAGCGCCGCGATGCCCTCGTCGCTGAGGCTCACCAGGTGGGTGTCCGCCGTCAGCATGATCTCCGTCTGGGAGGAGTCGGGTATGGGGGCAAAGAAGGTCATGGCGTCCGCCTGGCCGTTGCGGAGCAGATCGGCGCCGGAGTCGGCGCCCATGTATTCCGCCTTGATGTCGCCGCCGTTGACATAGTCCAGGCCCAGAGCGGAGAACACCTCGCGGGTGACCGTCTCCGTGCCGCTGTTGGACATGCCGACGCACACCGTCTTGCCGACCAGATCGTCGCAGGTCTCAATGCCGGAACCCGGCGTGGCCTGAATGGCGAAAACACCCTTGTAGATGACCGCTACGGCCCGCAGATCATCGACCGGAGCGCCTTCAAAATCGTTAAGGCCGTTGTAGGCCATGTTGGCCGTGAACTGGTCGGCCATGCCGAACTCGATCTCACCGGTCTGCAGCATCTGCATGTTGCTCGTGCCGCCGTTGGTGGCCTGGCCGGTGGCAACACAGTCCGTGTTGTCGGAGATCAGCTGGGCCACGGCGGTAGCCACGGCATAGAACGTGGCGGAGGAACCGCCGCCGCCGATGGTGATGAATTCGGGCCAGTTGATCTGCCCGGCATCCGCGCCGGCGGCGTCGTCAGTCTCCTCGGACGGCGCGTCCGTGGCTTCCGCCGCAGGTTCCGCCGTGGGCGCCGCCGTGGGCGTGGCCTCCGCGGTCTTGCCGCCGCCGCAGGCTGCAAGCCCAAGGATCATGCACAGAGCCAAAAACATTGTCAGGATCTTCTTCATGATTCATTCTCCTTTTGTATTGTTCATATATTTTGCTTCTCAAGGAACAAAAACCAAACAAAGCCCGCCGACCGCCTCCTGAAGCGCGTCCATGAGGCACAGCGCCGGTCATATTTGGAATTTACCTTCAGAATGCCGCGTCATAAAACAGCCTCCCCTTCACACCTCCTCTCCGCAAAGTCACAGCGGCTTTCTCCTGAAGGCACCGCGCTCTCCCTTCCGGTATTTTTGCCAGACCACCTCGCTCTTAGAATTCGTATTTACAAACTTGATTTTTATATTGGAATTCTAGCACAGGATCTGAGTTTAGTCAACGAAAATAATTTGTATTTCCGAATTTCTGCAAGTTGCTGTGAAATCGGCGGCAGATTTGTGCATTTAGTCAACAGCCAAAATCGCGCCAAAAATGACCACCGACGGCAGATTTTGCGCCGATCATGCCCTTTTTACGCCCTTTTTGCCGGATATCTCTCTCTCTTCGTCTCGCGGCGCGCCTGAAAAACACTGTTTTGTTCGTATTTCTGAAAGGATTTTTTCCAGCGCACAAGAAAAATTGTTGCAAAAAAGGCAAGATAATTATATAATAATCAAATCACCTGCCGGATAGTTTACTGAATCCAAAAAATTCGTATATCCGAACAATCAGAGGCTCGATCGGGGGAGTGTATTATGCCAAATTCTGTCGACAATCAGCCGCATCGCAGCACGGAACGCGTTCTCTCGATTTTTGAGTATCTCACGGAGACCGAGAATGTCGGCAAGACACTGACGGATATCTCGATCCAGATGAACGCGCCGAAAAGCAGCCTTTTGCCCATGCTGCGCACGCTGGTCTCCCGCGGCTACCTGCACTATAACCCGCTGACGCACCAGTACTTCCTCGGGTACAAGCTCTACGAGGTCGGCACGAAATATGTGAGTGAGAACAATCTCAACGACGCTATATATCAGGTGATGATGGAGCTCGCCACGGCGAACAATGTCACGGTCCAATTCGGTGAACTGGTCGCGGGCGACGTTTTGTTTTTGCAGAAGGTGGATCTGTTTGAGAAGCTGCGGCTTTACAGAGCGGTCGGCCGCCGGACCCCCGCCTACGCGAACGCTCTCGGCAAGGTCCTTTTGTCCGACAAGGGACCTGCCGAGGTGAAAAAGCTCTATCCCGACGGGCTCGTGCCCATCACACCCAAGACCGTGACGGACCTGGACGTTCTGAACGAACAGCTTGCGGAGGTGCGCCAGCTGGGATTTGCCCGCAGCAACGAGGAGGCGACCCAGTATGTGAGTTCCATTGCCGTGCCAGTGCTGAAATCCGGTCGGATCGCCTATGGGCTGGAGGCAAGCATGTCGATCTTCGAGTATTCGGAGGAGAAGGAACGCCAACTGCTCTTCTCCATGTACGACGCAAAGGGACGCATCGAAAACTTCCTGAAAAATCAGTAGGCCGGGACCGATCCGGCGGACAATAGACAAGAACCCCCTGATGTTTTTACATCAGGGGGCAAATCGTATATATCGTCGCTGCGTTATGAACAGCCGGTCGTGTTTGTTCGACCGCGGAGAGCCGCGTGCCTACGCTCACACCTCCATGATGACGGGCAGGATCATGGGGCTGCGGCGGGTCACTTTATATAAATACCCGCTCAGATTGGTCTTGACCCGGCCCTTGATGTCCGCCCAGTCGGTGATGCGGGCCCGCTCGCAGGACTCGATGGACTCATACACCACCCGGCGCATCTCCTCCATGAGCTGGGCGTTGTCCTTCACATAGACGAAGCCCCGGGTGATGATCTCCGGCTCGGAGATCATGGTCCCGTCCTGGCTGGACATGGTCATGACCACCACCAGCATGCCGTCCTGGGCCAGATGCTGCCGGTCCCGGAGGACGATGTTCTCCACGCCCTCCTCCGTGGTGCCGTCCACCAGCACCCGGCCGGAGGGGACCGTGCCGTTTTTGGCGATGCGCTTGGGCGTCAGCTCCACCACCTCGCCCACGCTGGCGATGACGATGTTGGCCGGGTCCATGCCCATCTCCTTGGCCAGCGACCCGTGGCGGCAGAGCATCCGGTGCTCCCCGTGGACGGGGATAAAAAACTTCGGCTTCGTCAGGGCCAGCATGGTCTTTTGCTCCTGCTGGCAGGCGTGGCCGGACACATGGATGTCGATGCTCCGGTCATAGATGACCTCCGCGCCCTTCCAGAACAGCTCGTCGATGACCTTCGTCACGGTCCGCTCGTTGCCGGGGATGGCGGAGGCGGAGATGATGACCCGGTCTCCCGCGCCGATGTGCACCTGCCGGTGCTCGGCAAAGGCCATCCGGTACAGGGCCGACATGCTCTCCCCCTGGCTGCCGGTGGTGATGACGACCACCCGCTCCGGAGGCAGAGAGCTTATCTTGTTCATGTCCACCAGCACGCCCTTGGGGACGGTCAAATAGCCCTCCTCCATGGCCAGCTTCAGCACGTTTTCCATGCTCCGGCCCGTGACGCCCACCTTGCGGTCATAGCGCTGGGCACAGTTGATGATCTGCTGGATGCGGTGGACGTTGGAGGCGAAGGTGGTGACGATAATGCGCTTGTCGCAGCCCCGGAACAGCCGCTCCATGCTCTCCCCCACGTGGCGCTCGGACTCGGAATAGCCGGGCCGTTCCACGTTGGTAGAGTCGCTCAAAAGGGCCAGCACGCCCTCCTTGCCCAGCTCCGCGAAGCGGTGGAAGTCGAACACGCCGCCCTCGATGGGGGTCAGGTCGATCTTGAAGTCGCCGGTGTGGATCACCGTTCCGATGGGCGTTTTCACCGCCACGGCCACGCTGTCCGCGATGGAGTGGTTCACATGGATGAGCTCGCACTCGAAATTGGTCCCCACCTTGAACCGGTCCCCGGCGGACTTGGTGACGAGCTCGACGCTGTTCGCCAGGCCGTGCTCCTCCAGCTTCAGCCGGACCAGCCCCGCCGTCAGGCGGGTGGCGTACACCGGGCAGCTCAGGCGGCTCATCACATAGGGCATGGCCCCGATGTGGTCCTCGTGGCCGTGGGTGAGCACGATGCCCCGGACCCGCTGTTTGTTCTGGACCAGGTAGGTGATGTCCGGGATGACCACGTCGATGCCGTACATGTCCTCGTCGGGAAAGCCCATGCCGCAGTCGATCACCAGGATGTCCCTGCCGTACTCGTAAACGTAAAGGTTCTTGCCGATCTCGTCCAGACCGCCAAGCGCCATGATCTTCAGTTTTTGTGCCATGAAACGAAAATACTCCTTGTTTTATGTATCACGATATCGGACAGCGTACATCCTGTCCGTAGAGATCATACCCTTATCGCGGGAAAATATTCCCTCGAAAACGCCCTGTTCACATATCCCGGCGGCCTTCCAGGGCCCGGACCAGGGTGGCGTCGTCGGTAAATTCCAGATTGGAGCCCACGGGGATGCCGTAGGCCAGGCGGGTCACCCGCACCTCGAAGGGCTTCAAAAGACGGGCGATGTACATGGCCGTGGCGTCGCCCTCGGTGTCCGGGTTGGTGGCCATGATGACCTCCTTCACGCCCCCGTCCGCCACGCGCTTGACAAGCTCCGACACGCGGATATCGTCCGGACCCACATGGCTCATGGGGGACAGCACCCCGTGCAGGACGTGGTACACCCCGTTATACTCCCGGCTGCGCTCCAGGCTGGCCACGTCCCGGGCCTCCGCCACCACGCAGATCACGGACCTGTCCCGCCTCTCGTCGGCGCAGACGGAGCAGAGCTCCCCGTCCGTCAGATTCTGGCATACAGGGCAGGTATGTACGCTCCGGCGGGCCCGGAGGATGGTCTCGGCGAACGCCTCCGCCTCCCCTTCCGGCAGGCTCAGCACATAAAACGCCAGCCGCTGGGCGCTCTTGCGCCCAATGCCGGGCAGCGAGGCGAAGCGGTCGATCAGTTCCTCAAAGGATACGGGAAAAAAGGGCATGGTCTTCTACTCTCCGCGCAAAGTCTTGATGATCCCGGCATAGTCCTCGTGGCCGAACACGGCGGAGCCCGCCACCAGCACGTTGGCTCCGGCCCGAATGGCCACAGGAGCGGTGTCCGGCTTGACGCCGCCGTCCACCTCGATGTCGCAGTCTGGGTTCACCTCATCCAGCCGGGCGCGGATGGCGGCGATCTTCGGCATCTGGTCGAACATGAACGGCTGGGCCCCAAACCCCGGCTCCACCGTCATCACCAGCACCATGTCCAGTTCCTCCAGCCAGGGCTCCAGCGCCTCGGCGGGGGTGGCCGGTTTGATGGACAGGCCGGTCCTCACGCCCATGCGCCGGGCCGCCGCCAGCGCCTCGGCGATGCGCTCCGGCGTGTCCGACTCCAGATGGAGCGTGATGTGGCTGGCGCCGGCTTTACAGAACGCCTCCACAAAGTGTCCCGGCTGCACGATCATCAGATGCACATCCAGAAACGCCTCGGGAAACGCCCGCCGGATGCTCTCCACGATGGGAACGCCAAAGGAGATGTTGGGCACGAACTGCCCGTCCATCACGTCCACATGGATATAGTCCGCGCCAGCGTCCAGGACCGCCTTGATCTGCTCGTCCAGCCGTGTGAAATCTGCCGCCAGGATGGAAGGTGCGATTTTGATGTTTGTCATGCGCTTCCCCCGCTGCATAATATGTCTCAGCCGCGCCGCGCGCGACCAGGCTTTTATATAGGGGATGGACCGGCCTGTCTGTCCGGTCTGTCCCCACCGTTTGATCCGGAAATGATCTCCATTCTGCATTAGTATACCACACATGACGCAAAACAAGCAAGTGGCCCTTGACGTTGTTGGCGGTTTAGACTAAAATAACAGTATCATTTTCAGGAGGGCTTGTCTTATGCGCCAAGTCAAGCGCCGGTCCGCGGCGCCGGTCTATATCGCCGCCGCCGTTTTCGCGCTGTACGCGCTGGCGCTGCCGCTGTATAAGCTATGGCACTTTCTCGTGGCCGCGCTGGTGACGGCGTCGGCCTGGCTGCTGGCGGACAGGCTCATTAAGCCCGTGGTGGAGACCGTTCCGGAACCGGAGCCGGAGCCCGTATCCTACGGCGCGGACGCGGACGCCGTCCTGGCGGAGGCCAAAAAGGCCCGGACGGAGATGGAAAAGCTGGCGGCCTCCATCCCGGACGCGGAGGTCAAAGCCAAGATCGCCGAGTTGGCCGCTCTCAGCGACCGTATCGCCCAGGACGCCGTGCAGGACGCCTCCGACATCCCCCAGATCAAGAAGTTTCAGAGCTACTTCCTCCCTTCCACCATCGGGCTGCTCAACGCCTACGATCGGATGAGCGCCCAGGGCGTGCGTGGAGAGAACTCTGACCGGGCCAGGGCCAGCATCGCCCAGATGCTGGACACGGAGATCCAGGCATTCCAAAAGCAGCTGGACGCGCTGTATAAAAACGACGCGCTGGACCTGGACGCCGACATCCAGGTGATGCAGCGGCTGCTGTCCCGTGAGGGTCTGGCCGGAGAGGACGGGCTGCGGGAGCTTCTGCGCAAAACGTCCGGCGAAGGCGACGGCAAGTGAACACACATTTTTAGATAAACGGAAAGGAACTACTACCATGGCCGACGAGAAAAAGTATGAGATCAACCTGACGCTGGACCCCGCGCCCGCGGAGCAGGAAGTCCCCGCGGCCCCCGGCGCGCCCGCCGCGGCAGCCGCCGCCCAGGCCGCCGCCGTGCCCACCCTGACGCTGGGCAGCGAGCCCGCCGCCCAGGGGGAGGCTCCCGCCCAGGAGGAAGTCCCGGCGGAGAAGCTGGACATCGACAGCCTGGCCCCCGCCGAGCAGGCAGCTGTCCGGGAATTCGCCAAGAAGATCGACGTGACCGACTCCGCCCAGGTGCTGGTCTATGGCTCCGCCGCCCAGAAGAACATCGCGGAGTTCTCCACCCAGGCCCTGGAAAAGGTCCGCACCAAGGATCTGGGCGAGGCCGGCGATATGCTCACCGACCTGGTAGCCCAGCTCAACGGCCTGGCCGTCACCGAGGAACAGCCCAAGGGCCTGAAGGGCCTGTTCAAAAAGGCCACCCGCAGCATCACCGACCTGAAGGCCAAGTACGACAAGGCCGAGGTCAACGTGGACAAGATCTCCTCCGCCCTGGACCAGCACTGGATCACCCTCAACAAGGACATCGTGACGATGGACAATATGTATGAGATGAACCAGGCGTATTTCAAGGAACTGACCATGTATATCATCGCCGGGAAGCTGCGGCTGGAGGAGCTGCGGGCCACGGAGCTGCCCGCCCTGCTGAAAAAGGCCGAGGGATCCGGCGCGCCCGAGGACGCCCAGGCCGCCAACGATTACGCCGCCCTGCTGGGCCGGTTCGAGAAGAAGATCCACGACCTGGAGCTGACGAGGATGATCTCCATCCAGATGGGCCCCCAGATCCGGCTCATCCAGAACAACGACGCGCTCATGGCGGAGAAGATCCAGACCGCCATCGTCAACACCATCCCCCTGTGGAAGAGCCAGATGGTGCTGGCCATGAGCATGTACCACTCCCAGCAGGCCATGGAGGCGTCCCACGGCGTCAGCGAGGTGACGAACGAATTGCTCAAGAAAAACGCCGCCGCCCTGCACACCGGCTCCGTGGGCGTGGCCCAGGAATCCGAGCGGGGCATCGTGGACCTGGAGACCCTCCAGCAGACCAATCAGGAGCTCATCAACACCCTGGAGGACGTGCGCAAGATCCAGGACGACGGCCGCGCCCGCCGGGCCCAGGCCGAGGTGGAGCTGGGCCGCATCGAGGGCCAGCTGAAGCAGAAACTCTTAGAGATGAAGGGATAATAGTCGCTGAAATGCACGCATTTCAGCGAGAAGGCTGCGGTCTGCTGCAGCGCACTCGCTACGCTCGCACGTTTGCAGACCGATAAGGATTTTTTCCGAGGCGCATGTCCTCGGAAAAAATGATCCAACTTTATTTGCGCCTCCGGGCGCAAACTCTGCGAGGCTTTTCTATGGGGTTCTTGAAAAAGAGATCGACCGCAATTGGTATATTTGTCGTCGTGGTGGTGCTGTTCACGCTGCTGGGCAGCCATCTGAGCCTTGGCCGGGCATGCCGAAAGGCGGAGGACGCCTTCTTCGACAAGTCCCTGCTCCAGGCCGAGGGCTACTACACCTGCCCTGGGGAGCAGCTGGGCTACTGCGTCAACGACGCCAACCGGCTCCTGTCCGTCATCGGCTCGGACGGCGAGTGGGCGGAGACCTACGAGGCGCTCCGCGCCGCCCGGCGAGAGCTGGCCGACGCGCTGGACACACGGGACATCCCCGCCATCGGCAAAGCCAACCAGAAGCTGGCGGAGGCCGTGCGGGAGGTGGAGACCATGGTCCGGGACGGCGCGGCGCTGCCGGATAGCTACGACGACTACGCGTCCATCGTCTCCGAGTTCAACAGCGCTCAGGCCCTTTTGGACAACAGCGCCTACTCGGACCATATCCTGGCCTTCCGGGAGGACGTCCTGGGCGCTTTTCCCGCCAACATTCTCCGGCGTCTCACCTTTGTGAAGGCCCCGGAGACCTTTCCATGAGGTGATCGCATGAAAGCGTTGAAATGCATGATCTGCGCGCTGCTGGCCCTGTGCCTGCTGAGCGTTCCGGCCTTTGCCAGTCTGCCGGAGCCGGGCGTGGGCGCCGAGTATTACGTGCAGGACGAGGCGAACGTACTCAGTTCGGAGACGGAGGATCAGATCGTTGCTTATAACATCGACCTGGAAACAGCCTGCGACGGGGCCCAGCTGGTGGTCGTGACGGTGAACTACCTGGACGAGGACTCCGACGTGGCCGCCACCCGGCTCATGAACGACCGGGGCGTGGGCAGCGCCGACCAGTCCAACGGCATGCTCCTGCTGCTGGTGGCCAGGGAGGCCAGAGGCTGGCTGGCCGTAGGCAGCGGACTGGACGACGAATTCACGGACGACGTAGCCGGGGAGTATCTGGAACAGTATTTCTGGGACGATGTGGATGCGGGCGACTTTGACGGGGCCGTGCAGACCCTGACGAAGGAGCTGTACGACTGGTATATGGACTATTACGATGTGCTGGGCAGTTCGTCCGGCCAGAGCGGCGCGCAGTACGGCGACGTCTATTACGCGCAGCCCGCTCAGTCCAGTCGATCCAGCGCTGGCAGCTTTGCCAGCGTGCTGTTTTTGATCATCTTCGTGGTCCTCTTTCTTTGGATCGTCAGCGCGGCCAGCCGGTTTGGCCGGATGCGTCGCTGGGGCTATACCGGCGGGTTCTTCCCCATCTTCTGGTTCGGCGGCAGCCGCCGCTATCGGGACTGGTACCGTCGGCAGCCGCCCCCTCCCCCCGGCGGCTTTGGCCGGAGCCCCGGTCCGGGTCCCCGTCCGTCCATGAACAACTCCTTCACCCGCTCCGTCAGGCCCCGTGGCGGCGGCTTCGGCGGCGTCAGCCGCGGCGGAGGCGCGGGACGTTCCAGCGGCTTCCGCAGCGGCGGAGGTTTTCGCGGCGGCGGAGGCTTCCACGGCGGCGGCTTCGGCGGCCACAGCGGAGGCGGCGGCGCCGGACGCCGGTGAACCGCATGAAAAAAACACACACGGACAGTGCGCCGCACTGTCCGTGTGTGTTTATCCGCCCGTGTGTGTTTATCCGCCGGGAAATACCTGATAATAGCCGTAATACCCGCCCGGACCGCCTCCATAGCCGGGGTTGAAGTAGTATCCGCCGCCGAAGCCGCCGAACAGCAGGCTCAAGATCAGCCGGATCACAAAGATCATCACCAGCACGGCGATGATCATCCCCATGGGACTGCGCCGGGGCCGGTAGGCGTAATAGGAGTTCCGCTCGGAGGCAAAGGGGTCGAAGGGCCCCCCATAGGCCCGTCCATAGCCCTGCCCCCGCCCGAGGTCCGACCGGTCCCAGGCGGCGCCGCGCTGGCGCATGGCCTTGATGTCGTCATAGGCCCGGTTGATCTGGCCCATCCGCTCCGCCGCCCCGGCGTCGCCCGGATTCAGGTCCGGGTGATACCGCTTCGCCAGGCGCTTATAGGCCCTGGCGATCTCCTCATCGGTCGCGTCAAGCGCCACGCCCAGCACGTCGTAGGGATTCATGACTTGCGCTCAAAGCGGTTCCCGCACTTCCGGCAGGTCAGCAGCAGCTTTCCCTTTCCCCTGGGCACCCGCAGCAGCGCGTGACAGGACGGGCAACGGAAGAATTTATATTCCTTCCGCTGCTGCCACCGGTCCTTCAGTGAGCGGAACCATCGAAGCACCGCCTGCTGTTTTTCATAATATTTCGCGTTCTCCCTCTGGCGCTTATACAGGTCCCGGGACAGGACCCGCCAGATGCAGTAGATCAGCGCGGCCCAGCTGCCCAGCTGGAACACCACCGCCAAAAACGGCGCCCGGTAAAACACCCGCGCCAAGATCAGCAGCACCATCGCCGCCACCAGCAGGAACATACTGAAGGCGTCGTATCCGTTGCGCCCGGCCATGAACCGCGCGATCCTGTCTCTGAATCTCATAAAATCACCCGAATGATTTCTTTTTTTATAAGAATACCCCAACGGACCGGCTTTGTGTTGAACAATTTGTGAATATTGCGCCCAAACGCCAGGTTTTTCCAGCCGTCGACGGCGCGGTTACCATAATATATACTTGCCGTAATTTTTTACCTGCCCATCCCGGCAAATTCCGGAAATGTGTAAACAATTTGTAATTGAATTGACGGTACTTCTGTTTTAATATAACTGTATGTCCGTATGACCACGGAAGGAGAAGTCATGAGGAAAGCGGAGAAGCTGCTGTCCATACTTGTCGCGATGGCCATGTGTCTGACCGTGAGCGCTTACGCGGGCGCCGATGCGTCTGTCCCCGGCGGGGGCGGACGGGCGGCGCTGTCCCGCCATGCCCCGGCGGCCGAGCCCACCGGCGCGCCTCTCCCCGACCCGGAACCGCCTGAGGACGGCGCGGCCCCGGAGGCTGACACTTGCGAAGCGCTCGCCGTTTCCGGCGGGGAAAACGCCACGCTTCAGGACCAGGACCTCACCGTCCTTGGCGGCGATCCTCTGGCGGACGGCGGCGAGGGCTATGTGAATACGCCGGACGTCTCCTCCATGACCGCGCCTCCCTGGCCCCTTGGTATCAACGGCGGCGCTCGGGCCATCGTGCTTTCCGGCGAGGCGCCCGCCCTCTCCCTGGTGCGGACCGGCGTCACCGCCGCGGGCTGGGGCGCGCTCTCTGCCGACGGGTGCTCCGACGCCTCCGTGACGGCTGTGGACGCCGATCTGCGCATCCTCAGCGCCGCGGGCGGCGGCATGGGCTCCGGTTGGAAGGTACTGGGCTATGACGGGGACGATTACGGCTCCGGCTACGGCGCGTATCTGTCCAGCGGCGCTTCGGCGTATTTTTACGGCTCCACCGTCTCCGGCGCCACGTATGGCGCCGTGCTGGACGGCGCGGACCAGGTCTGGTTCGGCTCCTCCGACGGCACCGTTCTGCTCTATGACGGCGCGGCTTTGGCCGGTTCTGTCCGGGGCAGGAGCCGCACCTCCGTCATCGACAGCGTTTTCGGCATGATGATGTGCGCCGACGCGGCCGACGTGACCGTGGAAGACGGCACGGCCATCCGGGCGGCGGAGGCCGTCGTGCTCTATAAGGACGGCAGCGGCGCTTTCACCTTCCATAACGCCCGCCTCTCCTCGGACAGCGGCGTGCTCTTCCAGATGATGGACAGCGACGACGATGACCGCATCGGCCTGCTCACCGATATATACGCCTTCAGCCCCGTCTATGACGAGGCCAACGTGGGCGGCGGTCCCGGCTTCCCCACCGTGGAGCGGGATATCGTCGAGGCCGTCGACGCCAAGCTTGACGACGGCGGCGACGCTCTGCCTCCCGCGGCGGAGGCGCAGCACGTCGAGCTCACCTATACCAACGGCCTGTACAGCGGAAACATCTATAACGGCACCGGTTATTACGGCCAGCCGGGCGACAGCCTGGCCGTCACGGTGGGCCGGGGCGCCGTGCTGGACGGGGACGTCTCGCTGACCTCCTGCGTCAAGGCCATCCCCTACAGCCGGGAGGCCGTGAAGGCGCTGAAGGACCTGGACGGCGTAAAGTACTGCTTTGTCAACGATATCGGCGCCCCCTGCGGGGAGGATCAGGCCGCCTATATCCAGTTTCTGCGCTATACCATCGACCAGTACTACCTGCAGGGCCATGTGGAGGATCTGCCCTATTACAACGGTTCGGCGGCCATCGACGTGACCGTGGCGCAGGACGGAGCCTGGGCGGTGCGCAGCGCGTCCATCGTCACGAGCCTCACGGTGGAGGACGGCGGCCTGGTCTACGGCCAGGTGCGGGACAACGCCGACGGCTCCATCACTCTTCTCCCCGCCGACCAGCCTCTGGAGCCCGGCGTGTATACCTCCGACGCGGCCGCCTTCGCCCCCGCGGAGAGCGACAACGGGACGGACGCCGGGGAAGCGCTGGCGGAGGCCCCTCCCCGCCAGGCCGTCATCACCGTCGGCGGGCAGGAGTACGCGCTGGACGTCTATGAGCGCGACGGCGCGGCGTATGTGCGGCTGACAGACCTGATCGCGCTGTTTTTCGGCGGCCTGCAGCCGCCCGGCATATAAGCGTCGCTCTGGAAATGACTGAAGCTCCGGAGCCGGACGGAATTTTCGGGAAAACTCTTTTTTAGGCGGTGGAAACCCTTGACAAGTCGTCCGGAATCTTGTATAATCCCTAATGCTGTTTGGCGGCGTAGCTCAGTTGGCTAGAGCATGCGGTTCATACCCGCAGTGTCACCGGTTCGAATCCAGTCGCC
>CANRDC010000005.1 GCA_947629245.1 uncultured Oscillospiraceae bacterium
ACCGGCAAGGAGCAGCACATCACCATCACCGCCTCCACCAACCTCTCCAAGGACGAGATCGACCGGGCCGTGAAGGACGCCGAGCAGTACGCCGCCGAGGACGCCAAGCGCAAGGAAGAGGTGGACGTGCGCAACGCGGGCGACCAGATGGTCTATCAGACCGAGAAGACTCTCCAGGAGATGGGCGACAAGCTGGACGCCGCCGACAAGGCCGAGGTGGAGAAAAAACTGGCGGACCTGAAGGCAGCTCTGTCCGGCTCCGACACCGGCCTCATCAAGACCGCCACCGAGCAGCTGACCCAGGCCTTCTACAAGGTCTCTGAGAAGATGTACCAGCAGGCGGCCCCCAACCAGGGCGGCCCCGGCCCCAACGCGGGTCCCGGCCCGGACATGGGCGGCGGCCCCAGCGGCGGCGACAACGGCCAGACCTACTACGACGCGGATTACACCGAGGTCGACCCCAACAACCAGTAAAACGTCCGCGCTCAAACATCGAACGCCTCCCTCTGACGAGGGAGGTGGCCGCCAAAGGCGGACGGAGGGAGAGATACACCGCACTACCGGTTATCTCTCCCCCAGTCGGCGCCTTGGCGCCGACAGCCCCCTCGTCAGAGGGGGCCATAGTACACGTGCCATGTAAGGTAGTGATTAAATATGCCAGATAAACGGGATTATTACGAGGTCCTGGGCCTGCAGAAGGGCGCGTCGGAGGACGACATCAAAAAGGCATACCGGAAGGCGGCCAAGGCCAACCACCCGGACCTGCATCCGGGGGACAAGGAGGCGGAGGCCCGCTTCAAGGAGGCCAACGAGGCATACGCCGTGCTGTCGGACCCGGACAAGAGAGCGAAATATGACCAGTTCGGTTTCGCCGGTGTGGACCCCAACTTCGCGGCAAGCGCGGGCGCGGGCGGTTTTGAGGGCTTCGGCGACCTGGGGGACATCTTCGGGGACATTTTCGGCGGCTTCGGCGGGTTTGGCGGAGGCTTCGGCGGCCAGGCCCGGCAGCAGGCCCGGACCGGTCCCCGCCGGGGCGAGAGCCTGCGGGTGAGGCTGGCCATCTCCTTCGAGGAGGCGGCCTTCGGCTGCAAGAAGGACATCAACATCACCAAGGTGGAACAGTGCCCGGACTGCAAGGGCACCGGCTGCGCCCCCGGCACCACGCCGGAGGTCTGCCCGGACTGCCGGGGCACCGGCACCGTCCGGACCCAGCAGAGGACCCCCTTCGGGGTGTTCCAGTCCTCCGGCCCCTGCCAAAAGTGCGGCGGCTCCGGCAAGATCATCCACTCCCCCTGCCCCACCTGCCGGGGCAACGGCTCCATCCGGGCCCAGAAGAAGCTGAACGTGTCCATTCCCGCCGGTATCGACGACGGGGAGACCGTGTCCCTCCGGGGCCAGGGCAACGCAGGCGCCAACGGCGGCCCCGCCGGGGATCTGCTTGTCCAGGTCCAGGTCCGGCCCAGCCCCACCTTCCAGCGGGAGGGCGTCAACATCTACATCGCCACCGAGCTGAGCTTCGTCCGGGCGGCTCTGGGCACCGAGATCCAGGTGCCTACCCTGGACGGGCCGGTGAGCCTGAACATACCCGAGGGCACCCAGACCGGGTCCGTGTTCCGGCTCCGGGGCAAGGGCGTGCCCAACGTGCGCACCGGCATCAGGGGCGACGAGTTCGTCACGGTCAATCTGGCGACGCCCAAAAATCTCTCCCGCCGACAGAAGGAGCTGCTGCAGGAGCTGGCCGACATCTCCGGCGAAAAGGTAAAGAAAAAGAGAAAACTGTAAGAATTACAAAATTAAAAACCGGGGACATTGCGATGTCTCCGGTTTTGGTATATAATACATTGTTAGTCGCCTCCCCTGTGCAAGGGGAGGTGCCGAGCGAAGCGAGGCGGAGGGGTTGCTTGACCTGCCAGGCCCAACAGACATACAGCTCTGTCAATCAATCCCCCCGAGCCGCCCTTTGGGCGGCCCACCCCCCTTTACACAAGGGGGGCTTTAGGTACTTTTATCGTACTACCCCTTTATCGTTTGAGGCTTGACATATGTTTTCTAATCTGACCATTCTCTTTCCTTTGGCCGTAGCGCTGTACGCGCTGTTCTGGTGCATCCGCTGGATATCCCTCCGGCGGCGGGTCGCCGCCGCCCGTCTGCCCGTTCCCATGGAGGAAGGAGCGGACGCCGCTCCGGCCCCCGAGACGCCGCCCCCGGCGGACAGGCGCTTTACCCGGCTGGACTGGATACTGCTGGGCGGCCTCACCGCCGTCTACGCCCTGGCGGCCTTCATCGGCCTGGGCAGCGGCAAGGCGCCCCAGACCTTCCTTCACTACGAGGAGGGGAACACCTACGCCCTCATCGAGCTGAACGAGCCCCAGTCCGTCACGGCCCTGCGGTACTGGTCCGGGCTGAACACCGCCGACTACCGGCTCCAGTTCTCCCTGGACGGGGAGTCCTGGACCGACCAGGTGAAGGAGGACGGCTCCTCCGGCATGACCCAGACCTATACCCAGCTGTTCCGCTGGAACGACGCGGCCCTGAACGCCGACAACGGCACGGTCCGGTATATCCGCATCATCTCCGGTGCGGAGCAGTATCTGGGCGAGGTGGCCATCTACGGCCAGGACAGGACCCTGCTGGGCCCGGACGAGATGACCGTGGCCTCCGGCTGCGAGGCCCTGACCGACGAGCAGGACACCATCCCCGCCGAATACAGCTTCAAAAACGGCACCTACTTCGACGAGATCTATCACGCCCGCACGGCGTTGGAGATGATCGAAAACATCTGGCCCTACGAGATCACCCACCCGCCCCTGGGCAAGGCCATCCTCTCCCTGGGCATCCGGCTGTTCGGGATGGATCCCTTCGGCTGGCGGTTCATGGGGACCCTGTTCGGGGTGCTGATGCTGCCGGTACTGTACCTGCTTTTGAAGCGGATGTTCGGCTATACCTCCGTGGCCGCCGCGGGCAGCGCGGTGTTCGCCTTCGACTTCATGCACTTCGTCCAGACCCGCATCGCCACCATCGACACATACGCGGTGTTCTTCATCCTGCTCATGGTCCTGTTCATGTACCTGTGGCTGACCGAGCCGCCGGACAGGCCCCGGCGGAGGCTTTTGTGGCTGGGCCTGGCGGGCGCCAGCTTCGGCATGGGCGCGGCCAGCAAGTGGGTATGCATCTACGCGGGGGCCGGGCTGGGCGTGCTGTGGCTGGTGTACTGGATCGTCCGGTTCGTCCGGGAGAAAAAGGCCGCGCTGGACGAGTTCTGGCTGAACGTGGGCTGGTGCCTCGTCTTCTTCATCCTGGTCCCCTGCCTGATCTACTACGTCAGCTACTGGTCCTACGGCCCCAGCCAGGGAGCGGGCGGACCGTTCCGGCTGTTCAAAAAGGAATATCTCAAGATGGTCCTGGACAACCAGACCTATATGTGGAACTACCACTCCGACCTGGTGTCCACCCACCCCTATTCCTCCAAGTGGTATCAGTGGCTGTTCGACGTGCGGCCCATTTTGTACTACCTGGACTCCACCCCCAGCGGCGAGACCGTCTCCTTCGCCGCCTTCAACAATCCTCTGGTGTCCTGGGCGGGCCTGGTGGCCATGGGCGCCATGGGCTGGCTGGCCATCCGGCGCAGGGATGAGCGGGCCGCGTTCATCTTCATCGGCTACATGGCGAACCTGCTGCCCTGGGTGCTGGTCAGCCGCCTGACCTTCGCTTATCACTACTTCCCCTGCACGGTGTTTTTGGTGCTGGCCATCAGCTATATCTTCGCCGACCTGCGTCGGCATGACGCCCATTGGCGGGCCGCCGTGGGCAGCTTCACCGCCGTCACGGTGGGACTGTTCGTCATCTTCTATCCCGTGCTGGCCGGAGTGCCCCGCACGGCCCAGTACAGCAAGATCTTTTTGAAATGGTTCGTTGACACATGGCCGTTCTGACTGACTATCACTTCCACACCGAGATATCCCTGGACAGCGCCGCGCCCTATTATGACATGGTGATGGCGGAATATAACGCGGGCGTGCGGCGGGCGTGCGTCACTGACCACTGCGACGTGATGGACTGGAAGACCCTGGGCTTCAACCCCCAATGCCGTACCGTGGCCCGGCAGGAGCTGGAGGCGTACGAAAAATACCGTCCCCTGCTGCCCGCGGATCTTCAGCTGCGTATGGGCATGGAGCTGGCGGAGATGATCTTTCATCCGGAACTGGCGGAAGAGCTCTCCAGCCCGCCATGGCTGGATTTCATCCTGGGCTCCTATCACCTCACAAAGGAATACGGCGATTACCACGATATCGACTACTCCGACCCGGCCGTCCGCCGGGGGCTGTGCGACATCTATCTGCGGGATATCCAGCAGGTGGCGGAGCTGAATTATTTCGACGTGATGGCCCACATCGGCTATTTCCGCCGGTACGCCATGCGCGCCGGGGCGGATATGGGCCTGACCCTGGCCCAGCACGGGGACCGGATCGAACATCTTTTGCGGACCCTGATCCAAAACGGGCGGGGCGTCGAGCTCAACTGCTCCGGCCTCCGGGACGGCTGCGGCCCCTTCCCCTCGGAGGAGATATTGAAGCTCTATAAGTCTCTGGGCGGCGAGATCGTCACCGTGGGCTCCGACGCCCACCGGCCCCAGGACGCGGCCAGGTGCGTGGACCAGGGCCAGGAGGTCCTGCGCGCCTGCGGCTTCCGGTATATCGCCGTGTTCACCAAGCGCAAGCCTGAATTCATCCCCATCTGAAAAGGAGAGGCATATCATGATCGCCATTGCATCCGACCACGCGGGCTACGCCCTGAAGCAGACCCTCATCGAGCACCTGACCGCCAAGGGCGTCGAGCTCGAGGACCTGGGCTGCGGCGGGGAGCCGGTGGACTACCCCGTCTACGCCGAAAAACTGTGCCGGGCGGTGGCCGCCGGGCAGTATGAGCGGGGCATCCTGGTCTGCGGCACGGGCATCGGCATGTCCATCGCCGCCAACAAGATACCCGGCATCCGGGCCGCTCTGTGCGGGGACTGCTTCTCCGCCGCCATGAGCCGCCAGCACAACGACGCCAACGTCCTGTGTCTGGGCGGGCGCGTGGTGGGCGCGGAGCTGGCCAAGATGATCGTGGACGCCTACCTGTCCACCGGCTTTTCCAACGGCGAGAGCCATACCCGCCGTATCGCCATGCTGAAGGGATTGGAGAAATAAATGCCCTACCGTCCCAAGGACATATACAGGGGCCGCCGGAAATTCCGCGTGCCCCTGAGCATATTGCTGTTTGCGGTCACGTTCCTGCTGGCGGGGAGCATCGGCATGTTCTTTTTCCTGCAGCAGTACATGGTCTACGACGCCGACGGGGCCACGCTGCAGCTCCCCTTCGGCCGGGAGGACCAGGCCCCGGACCTGCCGGAGGGCCTCCCCACGCCGGAGCCCACCTTTGAGCCGGTGGAGGTACAGGTGGTGTGGGAGAACCCGGACTTTGAGGATGTGGACATGGGCACGTGGGACAAGCTGAAGCCCGTTCAGGGCCTGTTCATCTCCCAGAACACCGTGCAGGACGCGTCCGCGCTGGCCGCCTCCGTATCCGCCGTCAAGAGCGGCGGGTACTCCATGGCCGTGCTGGAGATGAAGAACCGGACCGGTCGGCTTGCCTGGGCCTCCGAGGCGGAGACGGCCAGGGCCTACCTGACCTCCGGCGCCACGGACGTGACCGCCGTCATCGAGGACCTGCATCAGGCGGGCAAGACCGTGGCCGCCCAGATCAGCTGCTTTGCCGACTCTCTCCTTTTGCAGCACAACTGGTCCTTCGCTCTGCGCTATGCCGACGGGAGCGTCTGCCAGAACGACGACGGCAGCTACTGGCTGGACCCCTACGACCAGACCGTCCGCACCTATCTGACCGACCTGGCGCTGGAGCTGGCGGCCATGGGCTTTGACGAGATCATCCTGGCGGATCTGTACCACCCCGTGTCGGAGCAGGGCTTCACCTACTCCGTAACGCCGGTGACGGGCGCGGACCCGGTGGTAGCCGTGTGCCAGACGGGCCGGAGGATCGCGGAGGCTCTGGAGGACACGGATACCGCCGTCTCCGTGCGCATCAATGCCGACAGTCTGCGCAGCGGCAATGGCGCCCAGACCGGGCAGGACATCGCCGTTTTCTGGCGGATGTTCGCCCGGCTCTACTGCCCCACCTATAACGAGGTCCTGGCCTCCGACAAGGAGCTGGCCGTGGAGAAGAGCAACGGCGGCGACGCGGAAGCCCGGTTCGTCCCCGTGACCGGCGTCATCCCCGAAGAAGGCAGCAAGTCGTACCTGATCGGATAAATGCCCGACGGCATAACGCCGACCGTTTTTCTCGCCGAAAGGATACCTGACCCATGTACCAGATCGCAATTTGTGACGACGACGCGGCCTTTGCCGCGGAGCTCCAGGCGCTGCTTACCGGCGTGCTGGACGAGAAGAACGCCGCCCACCGGATCGAGCTGTTCCCGGACCCCGCCGCGCTGATGAGCGCCATCGAGGGCGGCGCGCGATATGACCTGCTCTTTCAGGACGTACTGTTCGACACGGAGCGCGGCATCGGCCTTGCCAAGCTCCTGCGGCGGAGGAGATACGACACGGACGTCGTATTCGTGACCGGCGCGCCCCAGTACGCGGTGGAGAGCTATGAGGCATATCCGCTGAACTTTCTGGTCAAGCCCGTCTCCAGGGAGAAGCTGGCCGGGGTGATGGAGCATTTCCTGGAAAAGCACGCGCAGCGGTACATCTTTCTGCAGACCGGGAACGGGCGGTTCCAGATCCTCTGCTCCGACGTCCTCTATTTCGAGGTCTACGATCACGAGGTCGTCGCGCACCTGACGGACGGCGGCCGCATCCCCTTCAAAGGCACGCTCCGGGAGCTGGAGGACGTCCTGCCGACACAGCTGTTCGTGCGCTGCCACAGGTGTTATCTGATCAATCTGGAGCACGTGCGCCGGGTCGCCCACGACCAGATCCTCTTTTCAACGGGAGACGCCGCCCCCGTCAGCAGGCGGCAGTACCCGAATGTGATGCGCGGCCTGAACGACTACACCGAGCGCAACTCCATACTCTTCCGCCAGAGCGGCAACTGAGTCCGGCCCCTCCGCCGGTCACCGCTCCGGACCGGCCGCCAGGCTGAGGCTGGTCTTGACCGAGAATACCCCCCCGTTCTGCTCGACCGTCAGCATGCCCCCATATTTCTTCGCGACTTTACGCATCGCCGTCAGGCCATAACCGTGGCCGGGGCGGTGCTTTTCTATTGCCTGTTCGCCGTTTTCCCCCGGCGCGGGGGCGCTGTTGACGCATTTGACGAACAGGAACTGTTTGACCACGCTCATCTCCACCCGGATATACCGGTCCGCTCCCGGCTCCATCCGACGGCATGCTTCCAGGGCGTTTTGGAGCATATTGTTCAAAAGCACGCTCAGGTCCTCGTCCGCTATGGCCAGCTTTTGCGGCACGGGCATCATGTGCTCCACCCGGACGCCCTCCGCCATCGCCCGGTCCAGCCAGGTCCCGGCGATGACGTTCACCAGCAGATTCCGGCTGTACTGTCCGGCGGGGATCTGGTCCAGCTCGTCGCTGACGGCGGCCACATAGCTGCTCGCCCGCTCTACGTCGCCGCTGTCGAGAATGCCGGACAGGGCGGTCATATGGTGGCGCATCTCGTGATAGGCGGCGTTGACGGCCTCCTGGGCCTTCAGCATCCGCTCATAGCCCTCCAGCGTCAGACGCTCCCGCTCCCGGAGCACATCCACCGTCCGCAGGGTCGCCAGCGACCGGCGGACGATCTCCGACACCACCACGATGATGGTCACAGCGGCGGTGACGCTGGTGAGAAGGCTCATCAATGTGCCATAGCTGCCCACGCGGATCTCGCCCCATATCCCGTCCCGCAGATAGACGTCCACGCCGCCCCACACGCGGGCCCGGTCCAGCACATAGACGGCGGCGACGGCGGCGGTCACAAGGACGTAGCGCTTCCGCCGCTGGCCCAGCTGCGCGCTGCCGCCGCGCCGCACCCCCTCGGCACAAAACGCCGCCGCCACCGCCAGGAACACCACCAGCGCGCCCGGCCCGATGACGTCCGCCATTCCTACGGTGTCATGGCGGAACCGCAAATAGCGGCTCACGCCCTCATACAGCGCCCAGGCCGCCACGCCTCCGGCCAGCGGCCACTTCCACCATCCCTTCAGCCGCAGCGCCAGATACAGATACAGCGGCGCCAGATGCAGCCCGTACAGGAACCGCAGATCCATCCGCGCGGCCAGGCCGCTGTAATACCCCGCGTAGCCGCCGGAAGCTTCCTCCAGAAACAGCATCAAAAAATACACGCACAGCAGCAGTATCTTCCAGTCCGCGCCGCCGTTGCGGATATCCAGCAGGAACATGCCCGCGATGGCCAGGGCCAGGATCGCGTAGGCGGTCATGAAGACCTCGTACCGCACGGAGAACGTGACGGCGTCCGCCATATCCGATTCCGGATCGTCCAGCTTCGGATACACCGGCTCCGGGGCGTCCTCTCCCTCCGGGAAATAGGTGGTCACGGCCAGCTCCCGGCCCAGGTAATCCTCCGGCAGGGGCACATGCGCCCGCTGCAGGGATTCCCCCGCGCCCTGCCGCAGCCGGGCCCAGTCCTCCCCGGCCGGGTGCAGGAAGCCGTCCGCCTCCCGCTCCAGCTGCGGGAAGTCGGAGTAGAGCCGCTCCCCTTCCAGATACACCTCCACGCCGAACGCGCCGCCTATCCATTCCAGCTCCGCGCCGGGCACGTCTTCCGTCATGGTCCGGGCGATCCGCACCGCCTCGGTCCCCTCCGGCAGCCGCAGGGTCAGCCCGTCGGGCTCGAATCGCGGCTCGTACGCCTGTGCGCGGCCGTCCGCCAGCACCTCATAGCGCCAGCCGAAGCGCTCGTCCGCCGCATCTGCCAGGAACAGGTCCTGTCTGTTGGAATGGCCCAGCAGGGACAGCACGGCCGCTATGAACGCCGCCATAGCCAGCGTCAGCGCCGCGCCCGCCAGATACTGTTTTCTGTGCTCCGCCTCCATGCGCTTCCTCCTTTACCCATCCGGCCCGACGCCGCGCGGCGCGCCGAATGTACAACATACGACCGGATACGGCATAGTATTGATTGTAATAAAACAGCCGCTGGAAATCAACCCCCTCCCGGCGGGCCGGACGGCGCTTCCGCGGGGGAGACGGTCCCTGACCGTTCGCGATTTGTGCTTGACCTTTCGCGCCAAAGAGCTGTTCGCCGCGGATATTTTCTGCTAGTATTACATCTGTAACGGGATCACATAAAAGTCAGGTTTGATTACGAAAACGTCAGTTCGCGCCCGTTGAAGATGCCCGAATGGCATGATATTCTAAGTAAAGCAGCTTACGGGCCTGCGCCGGAAAAAGCGATCACAGGAGGAGAACGTCATGAGAAAGCCGATGAACAGACTGTTTGCTTTGGTTTTGTGCGTGTTGCTGCTGGTGTCCCAGATGGGCCTCACCGACGGCGTCGCCGTGGAGACGGAGGACCCGGCCGCACCGGTCCAGACGTCCGAGCAGGTTTCCCAGCCGGAGCTCACGGAAGAGCCCGAGCCCACGGAAGAGCCTGTGACGGACCCTGCCGAAGAGCCCGCGCCCGAGCCCACCGAAGAACCCGAGCCGGAGCCTACCGAAGAACCCGAGCCCGAGCCTACCGTAGAGCCTGAGCCTGAGCCCGAGCCCACCGAAGAGCCCGCGTCCGAGCCTGCCGAAGAGCCCGCGCCGGAGGTCACCGAAGAGCCCGCGCCCGAGCCTGCCGAAGAGCCCCAGGCGGAGCCCACCGAAGAACCTGAGCCGGAGCCTACCGAAGTACCCGAGCCTGAGCCTACCGAAGTACCCGAGCCGGAGATCGCGACGATCGCCGGGATGATGCCGATGTCCCTGAATGCGGCGAGCATCACGCTCACCGCCGAGCCCAGTCCGTCGCCCGCTGTCGCCGGAACGGAGATCACTGAGATCACCCTGACGGCGACGGGCGGCACGTTTGCCGAGTCCCAGGACGCCTCCAATTTCAGCGTCAGTGGCCCCGGGATCACGAGCGTGACCCCGACCACGGCAACGAGGCAGACGGATAATACGAACATCGTCAAGCTGGAAGTCAGCGGCTGCACGCCCACTGCGGCGGGCGACATCACTGTCACGGTCCAGCCGAGCGCCTTTGACACGGAGCAGCCCGACAGGGAGGTCAAAGCGACCATCACCGTCAGCGCTCCTACGGTCACCGTGAGCGCCAGCGCCAGCGAGGCCTTGCAGGCGGGCAAATCCGGCACCATCACTCTTACCGCCGAAGGCAGCGTCTTTGCCAGTTCTCTGAACAAGGATTCTTTCACCGTTGATAACGGCACCGTGACCGCCGTCGACGATGGTGGGAATAGTTCCACCACCCTGACCGTGACCCCCAAAGCGGCGGGCAGCATCACCGTCACGATAGCGAAGGCGGCGTTCAAATATCAGCCCTCGGAGGAAACGATCACCGCCAGCGGAACTATCAGCGCCACCGCCGCCACGACCCCCACCGTGACCGCCAGCGGCACCCTGACTGCGGGCACGGCTGGGGGCAGCATCACCCTCACCATCGACGGCGCAGGCAACACCTTTGTCGATAGTCCGGCGAACACTTTGTTCTCCTTTGATCCGTCGACTGGTGCGGCGGATGGCCTGAGCATCACCGGTGCCAGCGGAAGCAGCAACTCCGTCACCCTGACCGTCGGCGGCACGCCCAAGGAGAAGGGCGATCTCACCGTCAAGATCGCGAAGGATGCATTCACATACCAGCCCGGTGATAGTGTCACCGCCACGGGCGCTAGCGTCAAGGCCGCCGAGGTCTCCGTGACCGCCAGCGGCGCCCTGACCGCGGGCGTGGAAGGTCAAATCACCCTTACCGCCACCGGCAGCACCTTTGCCAGTACGCTGGACAAGGATTCTTTCACCGTTGATAACGGCACCGTGACCGCCGTCGGCACTGGCGGGACCGCCGAAACCACCCTGACCGTGACCCCCACTAAGACGGGTACCCTCACCGTCACGATAGCGAAGGCGGCGTTCACATACCAGCCCGAAGGGGAGAATGTCACCACCGGCAGCGTCACCGTCAGCGCGCCCACCGGGGACCTTGAGGCGAAGCTGAGCGCCAATCTCTACGCGGGCACGGAGGTCAACGGCCAGACCGTCACCCTCACCATTAAAAATGGCCAGGGCCTGACGTTCAAGAATAATCTTTCCGACACGACTGCTTTCACGCTGACCAACGGCCTGAGCGTCACCAACGTGTCGTATACTAGCGGCAGTTCCGTCACCCTGACCCTGGGCGGCACGCCCACCAAGGATGGCGAGGCCACCATCACGGCAGATAAGACGAAGGCTTTTACCATCGCGCCCGACACCGCGCCCACCGCGAACATCACCGTCACGGCGGCTCCCTCCGTCGAACTGTCCGCCGAGACTGCGACCATCACCGCGGGTATCGACAAGACTATCCAGGTCAAGATCAACACGGAGAACGTCACATTCGTCAGCGCACCGGCGAAGAATCTGTTCACCCTCAGCGGCATTGATAGCGCTCCGACCGTAAGCAGCGTATCCGTCAACACGGACGGCGATTCCAAGACCGCCACCCTGACGCTGAGCGCCGCGCCCAGCACGAGTGGACAACTGACCGTCAAGGTCGGCAAGGCAGCCTTTGACCCCGTGGCTGGCAACGAGCCCACAACCAATGTCACCGTTGACGCCCTGACCGGCACGGTCTCCGCGACGCTGAATAACGGCACGCTCACCGCCGGTACGGAGGTCACAAATCAGACCATCACCCTCAGCATCACAGACGGCAAGCTCACCTTCAAGGACAGCGATCTTGCCACGACCGACTTCGAGCTGGGAGAGGGGAGCGACGGTCTCTCGATCTCCAATGTCAGCTGGACCGATGCAACACACGTCACCCTGACCCTGAGCGGCATCCCCGCCGCGAAGGGCGAGTTCACCGTCACGGCAAAGACCTCAGCGTTCGCGGTCCCGCCCACGGACAGCCTGGGCCGGACCACGGAAGGGACGATCTCCATCGGCTATCCCACCATCACCCTGACCGCGACGGCGAAAGGCGATATCTACGAGGACGAAGAGATCAGCGAAGCCAACAACACCATCACCCTGACCGCAACGGGCGGCATATTCAACGCCACCTCTGAAACCACGAATTTCAAAGTCGAGGGCGTCAATGGCGTGACGCTGGCCTCCGTCTCGGCGGCGGGAGATACCAATACCGCCACCCTGACCATTAGCGGCACCCCCAAGGGGACCGGCAAGCTGACCATCACGGTCGAGCCGGACGCGTTCAAGTATAAGCCTGAGAGCGCATTGACGAATCAGGATATTTCTGTTAAGACTCCCACCGGAAGCATCACCGTGACGCTGAACGGCGATCTCTACAAGGGCACCCCGGTCACTAACCAAAACATCACCGTTTCCATCGCCGAGGGCAGCCACGGACTGGTGTTTAAGTCCAGTCAAAATAAGAGTTACTTCACGCTGGACCCAGATTGCGGGCTGACGATCTCTGAGGCAACGCTGGCCAACGGAAAAGTCACCCTGACCCTGAGCGGAACGCCCACCATAGCGGGCCAGGTCACCGTCACGGCAACAAATGACGCGTTTGAATACGCCCCCGCGAAAACGGAGACGGGAACCATCACCGTCAAGGAGGCTCCGACGATCACCCTGACCGTTGCGCCCACGACCGTCCCCCAGGGACTGGAGGTCGGCACCATCACCCTGACCGCCGACGGCGGGACCTTTGCCGATCCCGCAAGCAATGAAAACTTCTCGGTCAACGACGGTCTGAGCGTGAGCACGGTAGCGATCAGCAACAGCGGCAAGACCGCCACCCTGACCGTCACCGGCGCGCCCACGTCCACCGGCACCCTGACCGTCACGGCGAAGAAGGAAGCCTTTAAGATCCGGCCCGCCGCCGATATCACGAAAAACATCACCGTCGAGGACCTGGACGGCAAAGTCTCCGCGTCGTTCTCCGGCACCCTCACCGCCGGTACGGACGCCGCCGGTCAGACCATCACCCTCAGCATCACGCAAACCAACGGCCTTACCTTCAAGACTGGCGTTGCCGCGACCGACTTCCAGTTGGGAGAGGGAAGCAAGGACCTGACGATCAGCGGCGTCCAGAGGGACAGCGACACGTCCGTCACCCTGACCCTGAGCGGCATCCCCGCCGCGAAGGGCGAGTTCACCGTCACGGCAAAGAAGGACGCGTTCGCGGTCGCCCCCACGGACGGCCAAGGCCGGACCACGGAAGAGACGATCTCCATCGGCTATCCCACCATCTCCGTGACCGCCGCGCCGAAGGAGGATATCTACGAGGGCGAGAGCGTCGGCAGCAACCCCATCACCGTCACGGCTACAGGCGGCGTGTTCAACGCCGACACCCTTGACGGCAATATCACGATCTCCGGCCACGACGAACTGACGCTTACATCCGTCGCAAAGGGCGAGGACGATAATACCGCTACCCTGACTGTCACCGGCACGCCCTCCACGGAAGGGACCCTGACCATCACGATCCAGCCTGCCGCGTTCAAGTATCAGCCTGAAAATGCGCTCACCGCGACCGTCAAGGTCTTGAAGCCCACCGGAACGGTGACGGCGGAGCTGAACGGCGATCCCCTCTACAAGGGCACGCCGGTCAACGGCCAGACCGTTACCCTCACCATCGGCGCGAGCAGCCACGGCCTGCGTTTCCAGGATGAGGCAGAGCTTGACGTCAGCGAGTTTATGCTGAAAGAGACCGCTGCCGACGGTCTGACGATCGAAAGCGTCACGAGGGACAGCGACACGCAGGTGACGCTGACTCTGGGCGGCGAACCCACCACGGCGGGCGACTTTGAGGTCGACGCCGAGCACACCGCGTTCACATACGACCCCGGCATGGAGGAATCCGCCGGGACCTTCACCGTCAACCCGGCCCCGGACATCACCGTGACCGCCGACCCGGACTCCGTGACCGCCGGTCTGGAGCTGGGCTCCGTCACCATCACCGCCCAGGACGGGACCTTCCTGTCCGAGTTGAACGCCGGTCTGTTCACCATCACCAGCTCTGACGGCATCGCGGACAACATGTCCGTCACCGGCGTGAGCGTGGTGGACGACGCCACGGTCACCCTGACCGTCTCCGGCGCGCCCACCAAGGACGGCACCCTGATCGTCACCGTGGACCGGACGGCCTTTGTCATCCGGCCTGAGAGCGGCCCCGAGGCGAAGATCGCCGTTGCCAAGCTGACCGGTTCGGTGAGCATGGCGCCGGCCGGGGGCGAGCTCACCGCGGGCACGGCGGCGGACGGCCTGACGCTGGCGCTTGAAGCCTCCGGCACGGGCCTGACCTTCCGGGAGGACGCCGCGCCCGGCGACTTCCTGCTGACCGGCGTAGGCGCCGAGGGCCTGACGGCGGCTTCCGTGACATGGACCGACGAGACCCATGTTTCCCTGACCCTGAGCGGCATTCCCGCCACGGCGGGCGAGCTGGGCGTCACGGTGACGACCGCCGCGTTCGCGGTCCCGCCCACCGACGGCGAGGATGTGACCGCCGCGCCCTCCGTCACCGTGGCCTACCCCACCGTCACCCTGGCCCCGACACCGGCCTCCGTCAACGAGGGCGAGGCCCTGGAGACCATCACCCTTACGGCCGAGGGCGGCGTGTTCAGCGCCATTGACGGCGGGACTGACGGCTTCGCCGTCTCCGGCGTCGAGGGCGTGACGCTGGTCTCCGTCACGGCGGAGGACGGCTCCGATACCGCCACCCTGACCCTGAGCGGCGCGCCCAGCGCCACCGGCACCCTGACCGTCACGGTCCAGCCGGAGGCGTTCAAGTACCAGCCCGAAAAGGCGGTCACCGCGGTCGTCACCGTCGTCGACCCCACCGGGACGGTCGCCGCAGTGCTGAGCGACGCGCTCTACGCGGATACGCCGGTCGCCGGTCAGACCATCACCCTCACCATCACGGACAGCCACGGCCTGACCTTTAAGGACGGCCTTGCCCCGGACAGCTTCCAGCTGACCGGCGCGGGCGCGCAGGGGCTGAGCGTCTCCGGCGTGACCGGCAGCGGCGACGCCGTCACCCTGACCCTCAGCGGCACGCCCGCAGCCGGGTCCTTCACCGTCACGGCGCTGGCAGCCGCGTTCGCGTTCGATCCCGGCGCGGATATCGACGCGGGGACCGTCAGCGTGAACGCCGCCCCGGAGGTCTCCCTCACCGCCGACCCCGAGACCCTCACCGCCGGTGAGGCCGTCGGCACTATCACCCTCACCGCCGTCGGCGGAACCTTCGTTCCCGAGCCGGACGTCAGCCTGTTCGCCCTCTCCGGCAGCGTGGCCGACAGCCTGACCGTGAGCGCGGTAACGGTCGACGGCTCCACCGCCACACTCACCATCACCGGCATGCCGCAGATCGCGGGGACCCTGACCGTCACGGTCGACAGGGCCGCCTTCGCTCCCGTCGCCGCCGCCGCCCCCGCAGTGGATATCGCCGTCGAGGCGGCGGGCTCCGTCAGCGCGGACGTCGAGACCGACGCGGGCGCGCCCAGCACGGAATTCGGCTCCTCCGTCGCCGACCTGGCCGACGCCGTCCTCGACGAGGAGGAAAAAGCCCTGCTGGATGCCGGGGCAAAGGTCACCATCACCCTGCAGGAGAAGGACATCTCCGCCGCCGTCGACCCGGCTGACAAGGCCGCCGCTGAGGCCGCCGCCGACGATTTCACCGTCGGGGCTTATCTGGACGTGACGCTCACCAAGAGCGTCAACGATAAGCAGACGCCGGTCCACGAGACCAAAAATCCGATCATCATCGTGTTCTCGGTCCCCCAGAACCTGCAAGGCGTCAACGGCAGAGAGTTCGCCGTCGTGCGCGTGCATGAAGGCGTAGGGTCGATGCTGCAGGACCTGGACAGCGCTCCGGACACCATCACCATCGCCACGGACCGGTTCTCCACCTACGCCATCGTGTACCGTGACGCGCCGGAGCCCACCCCCGCGCCTACCGAGACGCCCGCGCCCACCGAGACGCCCGCGCCTACGGAGGCCCCGGAGGTCTCCCTCACCGCCGACCCCGAGATCCTCACCGCCGGTGAGGCCGTCGGCACCATCACCCTCACCGCTGTCGGCGGCACCTTCGTTCCCGAGCCGGATGTCAGCCTGTTCGCCCTCTCCGGCGACGGGGCCAGCGGCCTGACCGTGAGCGCGGTAACGGTCGACGGCTCCACCGCCACACTCACCATCACCGGCGCGCCCAAGAGCGCGGGGACCCTGACCGTCACGGTCGACAGGGCCGCCTTCGCCCCCGTCGCCGCCGCCTCCCCCTCTGTGGATATCGCCGTCAAGGCGGGCTCCATCAGCGCGGACGTCGAGACCGACGCGGGCGTGCCCAGCACGGAATTCGGCTCCTCCGTCGCCGAGCTGGCCGACGCGATCCTCGACGAGGAGGAAAAAGCCCTGCTGGAGGCCGGAGCAACGGTCACCATCACCCTGCAGGAGCAGGACATCTCCGCCGCCGTCGGCGCGGCTGACAAGGCCGTCACTGAGGCCGCCGCCGGGAACTATACCGTCGGGGCGTATCTGGACGTGTCGCTCATCAAGAGCGTCAACGACAAACAGTCGCATGTGCACGAGACCAAAAACCCGATCATCATCGTGTTCTCGGTCCCGGCGAACCTGCAGGGCGTCAGCGGCAGAGAGTTCGCCGTCGTGCGCGTGCATGAAGGGGCGGGGGCCATGCTGAACGATCTGGACGGCGACCCGAATACCATCACCATCGCCACGGACCGGTTCTCCACCTACGCCATCGTGTACCGTGACGGACCGGAGCCCACGCCCACGCCCACCCACGCGCCTGCCGCGCCCGGCGCCTCGACCGCGCCCGCCGCGCCCAACACGGGCGACGAGGCCGCGCCCGCCCTGTGGCTGGGTCTGCTGGCGCTCTGCGCCGGGGCTCTGGTCCTGGTCGGCGGCCTGTTCCGGCGCAGGAGCGGACAGCGATAAGTCCGCGCAAAGCAAACCGTATATGCATATGGAAAATGGCATGGTCCAAAAGACCATGCCATTTTCTTTTGTCCGCCTCTTACACCGGCGCGACGTCCTTCACGTCGCACACCAGCTCCCCGTCCCGCGCGTCCACCACCAGGGTGGATCCGGCGGGGATGTCCCCGGAGAGGATCTTTTTCGCGATCAGCGTCTCCGCCGCGCTTTGCAGATACCGCTTCAGGGGTCTCGCGCCGTACACCGGGTCGAAGCCCCGGTCGATGATCAGGCCGCAGGCCGCTGGGGTGAATTCCAGACCCAGCTGCTTGTCCTCCAGGCGCTTTCTCAGCTCCGCCGTCAGGATGTGGATGATGCCGGTCAGGTTCTCCCGTGTCAGGGGCTTGAAGAACACCGTCTCGTCCAGCCGGTTCAGAAATTCCGGTCGGAACGCCCGCTGCAGCTCGCCCATCACGGCGGCCCTGGCCTCGGGCGTGATGTCCCCGTCCGGGCCGACGCCGTCCAGCAGATAGGGGCTGCCCAGGTTGGAGGTGAGGATGATGACGGTGTTTTTGAAGTCCACCGTCCGGCCCTGGCTGTCCGTGATGCGGCCGTCGTCCAGCACCTGCAAAAGGATGTTGAACACGTCCGGGTGGGCCTTTTCGATCTCGTCGAACAGCACCACCGAATAGGGCCTGCGGCGCACCGCCTCGGTCAGCTGGCCGCCCTCGTCGTAGCCCACGTACCCCGGAGGGGCCCCGATCAGCCGGGAGACGGAGAATTTCTCCATGTACTCGGTCATGTCGATGCGCACCATGCTCCGCTCGTCGTCGAACAGCGCCTGGGCCAGACTCTTGGCAAGCTCCGTCTTGCCCACGCCGGTGGGCCCCAAAAACAGGAACGATCCGATGGGCCGGTCCGGGTCCGCCACGCCCGCACGGGAGCGCAATATGGCCTCGGTGACGAGACGCACCGCCTCGTCCTGGCCCACCACCCGCTCGTGGAGGATGTCCTCCAGATGCAGGAGCTTCTCCCGCTCGCCCTCCATGAGCCGGGCCACGGGGATGCCCGTCCAGCGGGCCACGATACCGGCGATCTCCTCCTCCGTCACCGCGTCCTGGACCAGTGCCCCGCCCTTTTTGGGGGCCGCCTCCGCCTCGGCCAGCTTCTTTTGCAGCGCCGGGATGGTCTCGTACTTGAGCCGGGCGGCCTTTTCGTACTCATAGCTCTGCTGAGCCCGCTCCATGTCGGCGGTCTGGCGCTCGATCTCGGCCTTGAGCCCCTTCACCGCGTCCACGTCCGCCTTCTCCGCCTCCCAGCGGGCCTTCATGGCGTTGTATTCCTCCTTGGCCGCCGCCATCTCCGCGCGCAGCTTCTCCAGCCGGTCCTGACTGAGCTTGTCGGTCTCCTTCTTCAGGGCCATCTCCTCGATCTCCATCTGCATGACCTTCCGGCGCACGTCGTCCAGCTCCGAGGGCATGGAGTCGATCTCCGTGCGGATCAGCGCGCAGGCCTCGTCCACCAGGTCGATGGCCTTGTCCGGCAAAAATCGGTCGGAGATGTACCGGTCCGACAGCGTGGCCGCCGCCACCAGGGCCGCGTCGTGGATACGGACCCCGTGGTAGATCTCATACCGCTCCCGGATGCCCCGGAGGATGGAGATGGTGTCCTCCACCGTGGGCTCGGAGACCATGACGGGCTGGAAGCGCCGCTCCAGAGCCGCGTCCTTCTCGATGTACTTGCGGTACTCGTCCAGGGTCGTGGCGCCGATGCAGTGCAGCTGGCCACGGGCCAGCATGGGCTTTAAGAGATTGCCCGCGTCCATGCTGCCCTCGGTCTTGCCCGCGCCCACGATGGTGTGCAGCTCGTCGATAAAGAGCAGGATCTTGCCCTCGCTCTTGGCGATCTCCTCCAGCACGGCCTTTAAGCGTTCCTCAAACTCGCCCCGGTATTTCGCGCCCGCCACCAGGGCCCCCATGTCCAAGGAGAACACAGTCTTGTCCTTCAGCCCCTCGGGCACGTCCCCCCGAACGATCCGCTGGGCCAGACCCTCGGCGATGGCGGTCTTGCCCACGCCGGGCTCGCCGATGAGCACCGGGTTGTTTTTCGTCTTGCGGGACAGGATGCGGATCACGTTTCGTATCTCTGTATCCCGGCCGATGACCGGGTCCAGCTCGTTGTCCCTGGCCCGCTGGACCAGGTCCGTGCCGTATTTTTGCAGGGCGTCGTAGGTATCCTCCGGGCTGTCCGTGGTCACATGGCCGGTCTTGACCTTGGCAAGCTCCGCCGTGAAGGCGTCCTTGGCGATGTTATATTGCCGGAAGATGTCCCGGATGGCCGGGGTGGGGTTCGCGAAGATGCCCAGCATCAGGTGCTCCACGGACACGTACTCGTCCTTGAGCTTGACCGCCACTTTCTGGGCAAAATCCATGATCTTGCCGAACTCGTTGGAGGGGTAGATGTCCTGGGCCCCCTGGACCTTGGGCAGCCGCTCGATGGCGGCGTCCAGGGCGGACAGGACCCCGTCGCAGTCCACGCCCATCCGGCCCAGCAGCGTGGGGATCAGCCCCCCGTCCGCGTCCACCAGAGCGTACAGCAGATGCTCGGCTGTCAGATACTGGTTGTCGTTCTCCCGTGCCATGGCCGTGGCGGCGTTGATGGTCTCTATGGTTTTTTGTGTCAGCTTATCGCTGTTCATTACCAATCACTTCCTTTTATCAAATTCTTCCTGTGCATAGGACGGCCTTTTTTGCCCGCCTGACGGGCGGCGAGAACCGGCAGTGCCCCGCACGCGGTTGGTGAGCATCGCGAACTTTAGCGGGAGGGGCCCTGTCGGGCGAGGCCGCCCTTTGCCTCGCCGCCCGTCGGGATGGTTTTACAAAATCGTATTGCCCTCGCGCAGCCACCCCAGATACTCGCTTTCCAGGGCACGAGCCGACAGCTCCCCAGCCAGATATCCCTTCATGAGCCGGTCGAAAAGCCGCACATACTCGCTGATGGCCCCGGCTACGTCGGCGCTGGTATAGTCCCGCCGGGCGGGCAGGTCCAGCGTCCGGGTGAACCGGCCCGGATACAGGGCGTACTCCACCGGCCGGGCGTGATAGGGCGCGACCAGCTCGTCCTCTACCTCTTTCCACAGCCGGAAGAACTGCCCCATGGCCTCCAACAGCTCTTGGGACTGGGTCCGGAACACCACCGCCAGCTCCCCCAACGCGCCTTCCCGGTCCCGGTACAGCTCCACGGAGTACTTCACCGTGGGCCGGTAGCGGTACTGGAGGCTCGACTTCACGCTCATGGTCATGGAATTGGGCGTGATGAAGGGCACCAGCGCCCGGTCCGCGTCCAATATCTCGCTGATCTGCCGGAAGATGTCCTGGACCCGCCGCTCCGGCGTTACCAGGTCCGTGTACTCGGCCAATATCTGATTGACCAGCGCGGAGCGGTTCGTGCCCATCCGGTGAGCCAGATCGTCCACCGCCCGGACCACGTCGTCCGAGAGCATCAGGCTGTACAGGGTCTTCTTCATATCTCTCACCTCGCGGACATTGTACAACGCCACATGAAACTTGTCAAGCAATTTATATAAATACATAAAACATTTTTCTTTTAGCTTGCGCTTTTCCGCCGTCCGTGATACACTTAAAACATCAAATATGATTTGAGGTGAAAAGATGATATCTGCTTCCTGCTGACAGCTTTGGCATGACGGGAGATGCTGCATCCCGGCGGCGCGAGCCGCTTTGTCGTCATGCCGGTCTGCGGGAGCGGAATTTCTTTTCAACTGACATATCGGCATGGCTTCGCCATGTCCTCCGTCGGCTGTGGGAATGCTTCCCGCGGCCGATTCTGATTTTTAAGGAGGGCATGACTATGTCATTGATCGACGTTTCCCACCTGTCCTTCGCCTACGAGGTCGGCTACGACTACATCTTCCGGGACGTGAGCTTTCAGATCGACACGGACTGGCGACTGGGCTTCACGGGCCGGAACGGCCGGGGCAAGACCACATTTTTGAAGCTGCTGCTGGGCGAATACGACTACCAGGGGACCATATCCGCCTGCGTGGACTTTGAGTACTTCCCCTATCCGGTGCAGGACCCGGACGCGGACACGGGGGAGGTGCTGGCCGGGGTCTGTCCGGACGCGCCCGCCTGGAAGCTTCGGCGGGAGCTGGGCAGACTGGGGGTGGACGAGGGCGTGCTGTACCGCCCCTTCTCCACCCTTTCCAACGGCGAACAGACCAAATCGCTGCTGGCGGCGCTGTTTCTGCGGGAAAACGCCTTTCTGCTCATCGACGAGCCCACCAACCACCTGGACATGCGGGGCCGGGCGCTGGTGAGCGACTATCTGGCCGGGAAAAAGGGATACATCCTGGTCAGCCACGACCGGGCGTTCCTGGACGGGTGCGTGGACCACATCCTGTCCATCAACCGGGCCGATATCCAGGTCTGCCGGGGGAATTTCTCCACCTGGTGGGAGAACAAGCAGCGCCAGGACCGGTTCGAGACGGAGCAGAACGACCGACTGAAAAAGGAGATCAAACGCCTGAAGACCACCGCACGGGAAAAAGCGGACTGGTCGGACACGGCGGAGCGGCGCAAGACAGGGATCGACCGGAACCGGGTGGACAACGTGAAGGGCTGGCGGCCCTTACAGGGGGCGAAGTCCAAGAAACAAATGAGCCGGGCCAAGGCCATCGAGGGCCGCCAGGAGCGGGCTCTGGAGGAGAAGTCGAAGCTGCTGAAAAACATCGACACGGCGGAGGAGCTGAAAATGACCCAGCTTCCCTATCGCAGCCCCCGGCTGCTGTATTTAAAGGATGTGACGGTGGATTACGGCGACGGTCCCGTGTGCGAGCCGGTGAGCTTCACTCTGGAGCGGGGCGACCGGGTGGCGGTCCAGGGCCCCAACGGGGCGGGCAAGTCCAGCCTTCTCAAGCTGATCTGCGGGGAGGACATCCCCCACACCGGCGTGTTCGAGCGGGGCGGCGGGCTGATCGTCTCCCGAGTGCCCCAGGACGTGTCGGGCCTGTCCGGCTCTCTGCGGGATTACGCCGAGGCGGCGGGCATCGACGAGAGCCTTTTCCTGGCCATTTTGCGCAAGCTGGACTTCGAGCGGAGCCAGTTTGAAAAGGACATGAGCGCCTTCTCCGCCGGGCAGAAGAAAAAAGCGGTTCTGGCCCGGAGCCTGTGCGAAAAGGCCCACCTGCACGTGTGGGACGAGCCCATGAACTACATCGACGTGCTCAGCCGGATGCAGCTGGAGACGCTGCTGCTGGAGTTTCGCCCCACGATCCTGTTCGTGGAGCACGACCGGGCCTTCTGCGAAAAGATCGCCACCAAGACCGTGGAGCTGTAAAAAAGAAGGGGGACCCGCGTCCCCCTTCTTTTTTATGTCCCGGCGTCATCCGCCTGGGCAATGTAAATATCCTCCGCCTGAAAC
Organism: uncultured Oscillospiraceae bacterium; assembly: GCA_947629245.1. GTDB lineage: Bacteria > Bacillota > Clostridia > Oscillospirales > Oscillospiraceae > CAJOIG01. The sequence continues at coordinate 22,485 of CANRDC010000005.1, forward strand.
AGCGCCGTCTGCAAAAGGAGACGGCCCTCGGCGTTGTCCGCCGTGTCTGGCAGCGCGTCCAGCGCCTCCGACGCCGCCGCGCACAATATCGCGTACATCCTCTGATAGTTCGGCATAGATGATCACCTCGTACAAACGGTAACACAAAACCAGCCAGTTGTCAATAAAACTATACAACTATTGATAATTATATATCCGAACATGCATACTATCATTGACGTGAGGTGAAATGTATGCAGATCGGAGACCGCATCAAACAGCTTCGGGAGCGGGAAAATATCAGCCAGTCGGCCCTGGCCGGTGAACTGGACGCCACCCGTGCGGCCGTGAACGCCTGGGAGATGGGCATCAGCAACCCCAGTATGCAGTCACTGATAGAACTGTCCCGTTACTTCCGGGTCTCAGTGGACTATCTTCTCGGGCTGGAGGACACCGATCGCGTCACCCTGGATGGGCTGACGGAGGAAGAAAAAGAGCTGGTCCTGCAACTGATCCGCCATTTTGAAAACAAACAAGACTGAATTCATATGGCGAGACCAATTTTGGAAAGCCATAGCAGAAAGAAGCACACCGGGATGGATTACGGAAAACTTACATTGCGGCTCGACCGCATCCTGCGGGAAAAGGGTATCTCCAAAAACCGCATATGCAAAGACCTGGATATTCCCAGGACCAACTTCAACCGCTATTGCCGCAATGATTTCCAGCGGATGGACGCGCTGTTTTTGTGTAAGCTGTGCTGGTATCTGGACGTTGAGATCAGAGAACTGTTGGAATATGACAGGCCGGAATAGGCCGCAAAGTTCCCGGGGGAGCGGACACTCTCCCGGGAATATTTATGTGTTGCCGCCGGAGGCAGCGCCGCTTGGAAGGCTCCCCTGTGCAAGGGGCGGCTTTTGGAACAGCCCTATCAACAGCCCCTTTACACAGCGAGCCCCTCAGTCCAGGCCCCGCTCCTTTTTCAGCACCCGGATGTCCGTACCGGCGAAGGACAGGACCTGATACTCCCCCTCCAGCCGGGACATGATCTGGGGCGTGTAGCGCTTGGCCATCTGGGCGGCGGTCAGGTTGGTGCTGACCACCGTCTTTTTCTTGTCCAGGAGCCGGGTGTTGACGAGGGTATACAGGGCGCTGCGGGAAAACTCCGTGACCATCTCCGTGCCCAGGTCGTCCAGAATGAGAAGGTCGCACTCGCAGATGCGCCGCACCAGCGCGTCGGCCCTGGCGGCCGCTTCCCCGTCGTGGGAAAATTTCTGCTCCTCAAAGGCGGCCATGGCCCCCACGGCGGTCTCGTACACCACGGAATACCCCTGCCCGGCCACCTCCCGGGCGATGCAGGCGGACAAGAACGTCTTGCCCAGACCCGTGCCGCCCCGGAAAAGGTAGTTCTCCCGGCGCTTGCCGAAATCCACCGCGTAGTCGTAGCAGATACCGAACACCGTCTCCATCTGGGTCCGGGGGGACACCCCGGAGGCCGGGTCGGGCCGGTCGTCGTACAGCCCCAGTTCAAAGGTTCCGAAGCTCTCGCTGCCCAGCTTCAAAAGCGCGGACAGGTCCTGCGCCTGGGCCTTGTCGTAGAGCTTTTTCAGGCATGCGCACATCCGGCCCTGCACATAGCCCGTATCCCGGCAGCGGGGACAGTCCCAGGCCCCGTCCAGATAGTCGATGGGCCAGCCGTTCTCCACCAGAAGCTCCGCCCGGCGGGCCTGCAGGTCCAGGCTCTCCCGCCGCAGGTCCTCCACGGACCGTCCGCCGCCGCCCAGAGCGGCCGCCGCCGCCTGGGGGATCAGCGCCGCGATTTGCCGGTCCAGACGCTGCACCTCCGGCACCCGGGCATAGACCCGCTCGTGGCGCAGCCGGTCCGTCCGCACCGCCTCCCGGCGGATGTTCTCTTTTTCCTCCCTGGCCAGCGCCAGCAGTCTCCCGTCCATGGAACGACCTCTCAGCTATTCTTCAGTCTCTCTCTCAGCTTCTTCATTCTCTCCAGCTCGTTCGCGTCCGGGGCGGAGGCGGCGATATCCCCCTGCCGGGCCCGGTCGGAGCTCTTCCGGTCTCCCTTTTCGATCTCCTCCACCGTGTGCAGGCCCTTGCCGTGCCAGGACCTGACGATGGAATTCATATACCGCCATTTCAGCTCCCCGGTGTTGGTGACGGTCCGGTCCGCTGCCAGTGCCAGGGCCTCCGGGCCATAGCCCAGGTCGATCCAGTCCATGATATACCGCCGCTCCGTGGCGGACAGGTCCCGGTTCCGGATGCCCATGGCCCGCTGGATCTCTCCCGCCAGCGTCTTGCGGCGGTCCAGCTCCGCCAGATAGCTCTCCGCCTGCTCATAGGTCATGATCTCCCGGTTGAACCAGGCGTAGGCCTCCTTCTCGATGACGGCGAAGCCCAGATGCCGGGTGGCGCCGTAGCGCTGCTCATGCTCCTCCTTGCAGTGGTGGATGAGCAGCATGATGACCTCCGGGGGCAGGGACAGGTCGTCGTAGATGCCGAAGAGCTTTTTCAGGTCCGTGGAGCTGAGCACCCGGCCCAAGGTCTGCTGGGTCTCCTTCACCAGGTCCTGGAAGGCCGGGTCCGACTGGCTGCGGCGCACCACGTCCGCGGCCCTGTATTCGGGCGGCTCCTGACGGGGCAGGGTCTCCGGCTCCGACCGGACCAGCAGCCCCAGCCGCTCCAGCCGCAGGGCGACGCCCTGGACGGCGCGGGTGGACAGGCGCAGCGCGCGGGCGGCCCGGTCCAGGTCCAGCGCCCCGCCCTCCTTCACCAGGTACAGGTACAAAAGCGCCCCGTCCCCGTCCCCTGCCTCCAGCAGCGCCTCCGCATCCCGAAGGGGCACGGCCAGCAGCGCCGGGCGGTTCAGTTTCAGCTTCCCATCGTCCATGCGATGCGTTCCTTGTCTCTTTCGTGTGAGTTATCTTTGATATTATCGGTATTATATCATCTTCGTCCACGGGTGACAAGATTTTGCTTAAAACAGGCCCCGGTGCTATAATATCCGCGGAGGGGACTGCTTTATGGACAGGACGATCGATCTGCACATCCACACCGCCGCCTCGGACGGGACCCTGACGCCCCGGCAGACGGTGGAGCTGGCCCGCGACCTGGGTCTGGCCGCCATCGCCGTCACGGACCACGATACCACGGCGGGGCTGGCCGAGGCCGTGGCCGCAGGGGCGGAGCTGGGCGTGGAGGTGATCCGGGGGCTGGAGCTCTCCGCCGGGTATCTGGACCGGGGCGTTCACATCCTGGGCTATTTCATCGATCCGGACGTCCCCGCGCTGCGCCGCGCGCTGGACTGGTTCGTCCGGGAGCGGCAGGAGCGCAACGAGATGGTGGTGGCGGCCCTGGCGGCGGACGGGTTCGACATCTCCATGGACGCGCTGGAAGCGGCGTATCCGGACGCGGTCCTGGGCAGGCCCCACATCGGGGACCTGCTGGTGCGGCGGGGCTATGCCGGTTCCGTCGACGAGGCGTTCGACCGCTGGCTGGACCGGGGACGGCCCTATTACCGACCCCGGCGGCGCATGCCCATGGCGGAGGCGGTATCCGCCATCCGGGAGGCGGGCGGCATAGCCGCGGCGGCCCACCCGCTGCAATACCGCTTCGCTCCGGCGGAGCTGGAGGCGTTTTTACGGGCCGCGCGGGACGTCGGCTGCGGGGCCCTGGAGGCGTATTATTCCAAATACGGCCCGGAAGAACAGGCCATGCTGTGCCGGACGGCGGCCCGGCTGGGGCTGGCCGTGTCCGGCGGCAGCGACTTTCACGGAGCCGTAAAACCCGGCATCCAAATGGGTTCCGGCATAAACGGCAGCCTCCGCGTGCCCCGTTCGGTGCTGGACGGTCTGCGTTCCCTCCCACGGTGAGAGGGAGTTTTTTCATCCGCCGCCAGAAATTGGTATTTGCACTTGTTTTATGAGGAGAAATTGTTTATAATGTAGTGGATTATACAGTTTTTAGGATAGAGATATTATGGCCGTGAATACGGCTGGACTCTGTGAGGGGATCATGCTAGAGCTTCTTGCGCCGGCGGGAAGCACGGAGGCGGTCATCGCCGCCGTGCAGAACGGGGCTGACACAGTATATATGGCCGAGCGGCTCACCGCCCCCGGCAGCCATGAACACATCTTCGACCGGGACGCCATGACCCAGAGCATCCGCTACTGCCGGGTGCGCGGGTGCAGGGCGGTGGTGGCCATCCCGGCCCTGTGCACGGACGAGGATATGGACCGGGCGCTGGAGCTGGCCCTGTTCGCCGCCCAGGAGGGCGCGAACGCGCTGCTGGTGCGGGATCTGGGATTCATATCCGTGCTGCGCCGGGCGCTGCCGGGCATGGCGCTCTGGGGCGACGTGCGCCTGGGCGTCACCTGCGCGGAGGGCGCAGCCACCGCCGCCGCGCTGGGTCTGAGCCGGGTGTTCCTGGCGCCGGAGCTTACCATGGAGCAGATCGCCTCCATCACCAAAGCCAGCCCCATCGAGACGGGCGTATACGTCCACGGGCCGGTATGTGTGGCCCACAGCGGTCAGTGTTACATAGGCGCCCTGGCCCACGAGCACAAGAGCGACAACTGCATGCAGTGCACCGCGCCCTGCCGGGGCCGGTTCTCCCTGGGCGGCCGGATGGACGAGCATCCCCTGGCCATGGCCGATGTGTATCTCATGGAGCACCTGGAGGCGCTGGAGACCATGGGCGTTGCCTGCGCCGCCATCGAGGGCCGGGGCCGGGGGCCGGAATATGTGGCCTATACCACCCGGCTGTACGCCCACGCCATCCGGGAAAAGGTCCTCCCCACCGAGGAGGAAAAGCACAACCTTCTGTACGCCTTCTCCGCCGCCAGTCTGTCCGACGGCTACTATACAGGCGAGGCCGGGCCCGGGATGTTCGTCCCGGCCCCGGCCGCCGACCGTATCCCCGCCCGGTTCTACTCCGAGCTGCGCAAGGGATATATGAGCGGAGAGCTGCGCCGGGTGCCGGTGAAGTTTTACGCCGTGCTGAAGCCGGACCAGCCCGCCGTTTTCGCCGTCGAGGACGGTCAGGGCCACCGGGCGGCGGTCCAGGGCTATGAGCCCCTCGATCTGGGCCGACAGGGCGTCTCCGTCGCACGGGTCCGGGAGATCCTGTACCGGACCGGCGGCACGCCCTTCAACTGCGTCGAGGTCAACTGCTCCATCGAGCCGAACCTGGACTACCCGGACGAGGCGGTGGAGGCCGCCCGCCGGGAGCTTCTGGCCCAGCTCGCGGACAAGATACGGGCCCCTCGTCCCATACCGCGGGGCCAGATGCCCCCCAGGCCCGAGCGCCGGGAGACGGAGGGCCCGCCCAAGCTCATCATCCAGGTGACCCGCCCGGAGCAGCTCACCGCGGAGCTGGCCGCCACGGGGCCGGACCTGCTGTACGTTCCGGCGGAGATACTGGCCGCGGGCAACGGGGCTCTGGCCCACTTCCTGGACCGGGGCACCCAGATCGTGGCGGCTCTGCCGCGGGTGATCTCGGAGGCGGAGAGCCCCGTGCTGCGGGAGCTGCTGGCCGCTCTGAGGGGCCGGGGCGTCACCCAGGCGCTCATCAACAACCTGGGCCTGCTCCCGGCGGTGCGGCAGGCGGGCATGGAGCTGCGGGGCGACCTGGGCCTGAACGCGGCCAACTCCTGGGCCCTGAAATTCCTCAGCCGGGGCGGATTCAAGTCCGTCACCGTCTCCGGAGAGCTGACGGCCCGGCAGATCGGGGCGCTGGTCAAATCCACCGACACGGAGATGGTGATCTACGGCCGCCTGCCCGTGATGGTCACCGAGCACTGCATCATCCGCAACAGCGCGGGCCGGTGCTCCTGCTCCACCCCCACCAGCATGAGCGACGCCTTTGGCAGCGTTTACCCGGTGGAGAAGGAATTTGGCTGCCGGAACACGGTATACGACGCCCGCAAGACCTTCCTGGCCGACCACCCGGAGACCTATACCGGCGTGGGACTTTGGGGGCTGCGGCTGCTGTTCACCACGGAGAGCCCCAGAGAGTGCGTCCAGGTGACGCGGCGGTACAAGGGCGAGAGCGATTATCTGCCCACCAACGCCAGCCGCGGGGCCTATCAGAAAGGAGCGCTATGAAGCTGATCCTTGCCTCCGCCTCCCCCCGGCGGCGGGAGCTCATGGGCCATCTGGGCCTGCCCTTTGAGGTCGTCCCGGCCACGGGGCCGGAGGAGCCTCCCGCGGGGGCGGACGCCGGGGAGACCGCCAGAGCGTTGTCCCTGGCCAAGGCCAGAGAGGTGGCGGTTGCCCACCCGGACGCGGTGGTCGTGGGCGCGGACACGGTGGTGGAGATCGACGGCCGTTTGCTGGGCAAGCCCCTGGACGAGGCGGACGCGAAAAGGATGCTCCGGCTGCTGTCCGGCCGGGAACACCGGGTATATACCGGCGTCACGGTGATAGGCGGGGAGCGGACGGAGAGTGTTTGGGAGCGGACGCGGGTCTTTTTCCGGACCATGACGGAGGAGGAGATCGCGTCCTATGCGGCCACGGGCGAGCCGATGGACAAGGCCGGGGCCTATGGCTATCAGGGCCGGGCGAGCCTGTATGTGGAGCGGATCGAGGGCGACTATTTCAACGTGGTCGGCCTGCCTCTGTGCCGACTGGGACAGATGCTTGAAAAGCTGGGAGTTGCACTGCATTGAAGGAATATATCAAAAAATACGGCGTGCGCGTAGGCGTGGCCGTCATCGCCGTGGTGCTGGTCGTAGCGCTGGCCACCGCCCTGCTGGACGGCAGGGCCGGGCTTCTGTCCGATCTCTCCGGCGCCATATCCAGCCCGGTGGGACAGGCCGCCGCCTCCGCCATCGAATGGATCGAGGGCATCTACGGCTATATTTACAAATATGACCAGCTGGTGGCGGAGAACAACTCTCTGCGGGCCCAGCTTGCCGAGGCCCAGCAGACCACCATCCAGGCTTCGGAATACAAAGAGGAGAACGAGCGGCTGAGAGAACTGCTCGATTTCGCCGACAAGCACTCGGACTACGTCATGGAGTCGGCCAAGATCACCGAGTGGTCCAGCTCCAACTGGGAGAGCACTTTCCGGCTGTCCAAGGGCTCGTCCAACGCCACCAACGCCTTTGAGGTGGGCGACTGCGTCATCACCGAATACGGCGCGCTGGTGGGGCAGGTCATCGAGCTGGGGGACACCTGGTGCACGGTCCGGACGGTCATCGACTCCGCCATCGACGTGGGCGCGCTGGTGGGCGAGGCCGGCGCGGTGGGCATGTGCGTGGGCGACTTCGGCCTGATGCAGGACGGATACCTGCGGCTGACGTATCTTTCCGAGAACGCCCAGCTGGTGGAGGGCGAGGCGGTCATCACCTCCGGCCGCGGCTCCATCCCCCAGGGCCTGGTCATCGGCTACATCCACTCCGTGCTCAGCGAGGGCAACGGCCAGACGCTTTACGGCGTGGTAGAGCCCGCCTGCGATCTGGGCAGCCTGACCCAGGTGTTCGTCATCACCGACTTTACCGTGCAGGAGTAAAGACTCATGCTTCTTGACCTTATTGATTTGAGTAAGCTCCGGCGGGCCATCGTTTACGGCCTGCTGCTGAGCGTCGTGCTCATCCTCCAGAATCTGCTCGTCTCCCGGATCACCCTTTTCGGCATCCACGCCATGTTGGTCCCGGCGCTGGTGGTGGCCGTGGGGCTTTTCGAGGGCGGCGTATGGGGCGGTTTCGTAGGACTGGCCGCAGGGTATTTCACCGATATGAGCTATACCGACCATGTGGTCCTGTTCACGATCCTGCTGCCGACGCTGGGCTTTTTCATCGGCGCGCTGGGCAAGTACATGCTCCAGAAGGGGCTCGTGTCCTATCTGGTCATGGCGTTTCTGGCTCTTGCCGTGATCGCCTTCTGCCAGATGTTCCACACGCTGTTCCTCTCCGGCGTCGACGCCCGCGCCTTCCGCCGGTTATACTTCCACGGGACCTATACGTGGATCGTGGTGCGCACCGGTCTTATCCAGACCCTCTGGAGCCTGGTCTGGTCCGTTCCCATCTATCTCCCCTGCAAGCTCATCGCCGCCAGGCCAATGGGCCGGTAACGACGGCGGCTCCCATGCGTTCTTCCGCAGAAAGGCATTTCCCATGAGAAAGCTGATAAGTACAGGCAGGCTCGTGTTCCTGGGCTTTTTCGTCCTGGCTGTGCTGAGCGTGTTTTTCGTCAAGCTGTACCAGCTCCAGATCGTGGAGGGCAAGCAAAACTACGAAAAGTCCATCAACTCCATCATCTCCCACGAGGACGTGATCGCCGCCCGCGGCAATATCATGGACCGGTACGGCAGGCTGCTGGTGTCCAACCGCAACTGCAACAACCTGCTCATCAAGGACGACGAGCTGCTCATGAACGACGACATCTCCATCGCCGAGGCCAACGAGATCATCCTGGAGATGTGCTCCATCATCGAGGCCAACGGCGACCACTACAACGACGAGCTGCCTATCACCATGACGCCCCCCTGGGAATTCACGGACATGTCCTCCACCCAGTCTCTGCTGCTGAACGCCTGGCTGGCCGCCAACAAGCTGGACCCGGACGCCTCCGCCGTGGAGGTCATGGCCAAGATGCGCTCCCGGTACAACATCGACGGCAACTACTCCGCCGAGGACATGCGTATCATCGCGGGCGTTCGCTACTGCGTGAACGTGCGCTGGGTCATCCCCACCTCCGACTATATTTTCGCCCAGGACGTGTCCATCAACACCATCACCTCCCTCATGGAGGCCGACCTGCCCGGCTTTGAGGTGCAGGTCAGTTACCTGCGAGAATACAACACCACCTACGCCTCCCATATCCTGGGCTACACTGGCCTCATGAGCGCCGAGCAGTACGAACGCTATCGGGATCTTGACTATCCCCTGAACGCCATCGTGGGCCAGTCCGGCGTGGAGGCCGCCTTCGAGGAGCTTCTCCACGGGGTGGACGGCGAGGTCGAGATCACCCGCACCGCGGACGGCATCGTCACCAATACCGCCTACACCAAGACCCCCAAGCCCGGCAACAACATCTACCTGACGCTGGACATCAAGCTCCAGGCCGCCGCCGAGTCCACCCTGGCCAACTACATCGAGACCACCAACGAGCAGACGGAGAAGGACAATGAGAAGTACCGGCAAAACCACCAGTTGAGCGAGGTCCGGGAGCTGATCACCGGCGGCGCCATCGTGGCCATCGACGTGAACACCGGGGAGCCGCTGGCCATGGCCAGTTACCCATCCTTCAACCTGGAGACGTACTGGGACGATTACGAGACGCTGCTGGAGGCGGAGAACAACCCCCTGGTGAACCGGGTGCTGTCGGGCCTGTACTCCCCCGGCTCCACCTGGAAGCCCATCGTGGCCGTGACGGGCCTGTCCACGGGCTTTCTCGGGGCGGACACCACCATCACCTGCACCACCATCTTCGACAAATACATCAACGACGGCTACGCCCCCGGCTGCACCGGCGGTCCCCACGGGCCCCTGAACGTCAGCGGCGCGCTGACCTATAGCTGCAATTACTTCTTCTTCACCGTGGGCGACAATGTGGGCATCGACGCCATCGACAAATACGCCGCCGAGCTCGGCATGGGCATGCCCACCGGCATCGAGCTGGCCGAGGCCACCGGACGGGTGGCGTCCCCGGCCTACAAGGCCCAGCTTTACGAGGGCACCCGCGACCAGGCCTGGTACGCCGCCGACACCCTGCTGGCCTCCATCGGCCAGGGCCTTACCGGCATCACGCCTATGCAGCTGGGCCGGTACGCCGCCGCCATCGCCAACGGCGGCACGGTGTACAGCTGCTCCCTGCTCAAGTCCGCCTCCAGCTACGACTACTCCGAGAGCGTCTACGAGCGGGAGCCGGAGGTCATCAACGAGGTGGACACCAGTCCCGACACATGGAACCTGATCCACGAGGGCATGCGGGGCGCCGTCACCAACCGAGGAGGTACCGCGTGGTCATCGTTTTTGAACTTTGGCTGGAACGTGGCCGCCAAAACGGGCACTACCGAGACCGGCAGCAGCACCAACGACGCCTTCTTCATCTGCTTCGCCCCCTATGAGGACCCGCAGATCGCCGTGGCCGTCGCCATCGAGAACGGTTCCCGAGGCGCCAACCTGGGCGTTATGGCCCGGGATATGCTCCAGTATTACTTCGACTTCCAGGTGAGTACCCAGAACACGGAAAACGAACTGACCCTGCTGCGCTGACGCCGCGCGGCCCCTGACAGAACAACAACACGTCGACACCGACTTAGGAGGTACGTTATGAATATCGCACTGATGGCCCACGACGGAAAAAAGGAGCTGATGGTCCAGTTCTGCATCGCCTACTGCAGCATCCTGGCGGAACACACCATCATCGCCACGAACGCCACCGGCAGACTGGTCAGCGAGGCCACGGGTCTGCCCATCGAGCTTTATATGAGCGCGTCCCAGGGGGGCGTACAGCAGATCGGCGCCCGGATCGCCTACAACGAGATCGACTTGGTCATGTTCTTCGCCGACCCCTATCACCCGGAGCTGTTCGGGCCCGTCAACGAGATCAGCCTTCTCTGCGCCGCCCACAACATTCCCTTCGCCTCCAACGTGGCCACGGCGGAGGTGCTGGTCCAGGGCCTGCGCAGAGGCGACTTCGCCTGGCGCGACATCGTCAATCCGAAAAGCAAGATAAAATAAGCTGCAAGACCGCTGGCGGCAGCCGGAGACGGCTGCCGTTAATACCGTTAACGATAAGGAGCATCTATGGAACGGATCAAGCCCCGGACCCTGTCCGGGTTTATGGAGCTGCTCCCCGCCAAACAGGCCCAGATGGACGCGGTGCTGGACGTGCTGCGCCGCACCTATGAGCTGTACGGCTTCACCGGCATCGACACCCCCGCCATCGAGGCGGCGGAGGTGCTGCTGGCCAAGGGCGGCGGCGAGACGGAAAAGCAGATCTACCGCTTCGCCAAGGGCGACAGCGACCTGGCCCTGCGCTTCGACCTGACGGTCCCCCTGGCCAAGTACGTGGCCATGAACTACGGCCAGCTGGCCTTCCCCTTCCGCCGGTACCAGATCGGCAAGGTCTACCGGGGCGAGCGGGCCCAGCGGGGCCGGTTCCGGGAGTTCTACCAGGCCGACATCGACGTGATCGGCGACGGCGCGCTGGATATCGCCAACGAGGCGGAAATGCCCGCCGTCATCTGCGAGGCGTTCCGCCGACTGGGGCTGGAACGGTTCCGCATCCGGATGAATAACCGGAAGGTCCTCAACGGCCTTTTTCAGTACCTGGGCGTGAAGGACCAGGCCCCGGCGGTGATGACCGCGGTGGACAAGCTGGAGAAGATCGGCCCGGAGAAGGTCTCCGGTATCCTGACGGAGCTGGGCATGACGGCGGAGAAGGCGGCGGAGCTTTTGGACATCCTGTCCTCGCCCGATCCCATGGGCACGCTGGAGGCGCTCTCCGGGAAGTGCCCCGCCCTGGACGAGGGCGTGGCGGAGCTGAAGGCCGTGACGGCGCTGCTGCCGGGCCTTGGCGTGCCGGACGACAAATGGCGGGTGGACCTGACCATCGCCCGGGGGCTGGATTACTACACCGGCACGGTGTATGAGACCCAGCTTCTGGACTATCCGGAGGTTGGCTCTGTCTGCTCCGGGGGCCGGTACGACGACCTGGCCGGATACTACACCGACAGGAAGCTGCCCGGCGTGGGCATCTCCATCGGCGTGACCCGGCTTTTCTACATCCTGCAGGAGCAGGGGCTTTTGAACGACGCGGTCCCCACCGCCCCCTGCGACGCGCTGGTGATCCCCCTGGGGGACGAGCTGGGCTACGCCGTCCGATGCGCCGCCGCCCTCAGAAGCGCCGGGGTCCGGACCCAGGTCTATACGGAGAAGAAAAAGGCCAAGGCCAAGTTCGCCTATGCGGATAAGCTGCGTATCCCCTACGCCGTGGTGGTGGGCGAGGACGAGGCCGCCGGCGGTACGGTGGGGCTGAAGGACCTGCGGGCCGGGGGCCAGGTCACCGTGTCCCCGGCGGAGGCCGCCCGAATCATCCAAGATAGTCTGAATACGCCGGTCACACCGGTGAAGGAGAAATAAAACATGACACAGATGCGCACCCATACCTGCAATGAGCTCCGGCTTGAAAACGCCGGGGAGAAGGTGAAGATCGTCGGCTGGATGGAGAACGTCCGGGAGGTCGGTTCCTCCCTGGCCTTCATCGTCATCCGGGACTTTTACGGCACCACCCAGGTGGTGGCCGAGACGGAGGAGATGGTGAAGGCCTTCCGGGCCATCACCAAGGAGAGCACCGTGTCCGTGACCGGCACGGTCCGGGAGCGGGACAGCAAAAACCCCAAGCTCCCCACCGGCGACATCGAGATCGTCCCGGAGGCAGTGGAGGTGCTGGGCCGCTGCCACTATAACGAGCTGCCCTTCGAGATCAACCGCAGCCGGGAGGCGGACGAGAGCCTGCGGCTGAAGCACCGGTATCTGGACCTTCGCAACCCGGCGGTGAAGAAGAACATCATCCTGCGGTGCAATGTGGTGGCCGCTTTGCGCGCCGCCATGCTCTCCCACGATTTTCTGGAGATCACCACCCCCATCCTGACGGCCTCCAGTCCGGAGGGCGCACGGGACTATCTGGTGCCCGCCCGGAAGCATCCGGGCAAGTTCTATGCCCTGCCCCAGGCCCCCCAGCAGTTCAAGCAGCTTCTCATGACCTCCGGCTTCGACAGGTACTTCCAGATCGCCCCCTGCTTCCGGGATGAGGACGCCCGCGGCGACCGGTCCCCCGGCGAGTTCTATCAGCTGGATATGGAGATGGCCTTCGCCACCCAGGAGGACGTGTTCGCCGTCATTGAGGACGTGCTGCCCCCCATCTTCGCCAAGTACGGCACCTACGACGTGGCCTCCAAGCCCCCCTTCCGGCGCATCAGCTTCAACGACGCCATGGAGACCTACGGCACCGACAAGCCGGACCTGCGCATCGATCTGACCGTGAAGGACATGACCGCCATTGCCAAGGCCACGGAGGGCTTCCAGCCCTTCCAGGACGCGGCGGTGGTGAAGCTGGTGCCCTGCACCAGCTCGGCGCTGACGAGAAAGCAGATCGACAAGCTCTGCGACGACGTTTCCGTCCAGGCGGGTGCGAAGCCCTACTGGGTCCGGATGGACGAGAACGGCGCTCTGGTTGGCGGCGTGGCCAAGTTCCTGACGGGCCACGAGGAAGAGCTTCAGGCGCTGGGGCTGGTCCCCGGCAGTCTGGGTCTGATCGCCGCCGGGGCCAGGGACGCCGCTCTAAAGACCGCGGGCGTGGCGGTGAAGATGCTGGGCTCGGCGGTCCCCGGCCACATGGATGAGGCCCGGTACGAGTTTTGCTGGATCGTGGACTTCCCCATGTTCGAGATCGGGGAGGAGTCCGGCCGGCTGGAGTTCTGCCACAACCCCTTCTCCATGCCCAACGGCGGCCTGGAGATCCTGGAAAAGGCGGAAAAGGGCGAGGTGGACCCCCTGGACATCTACGCCTATCAGTACGACCTGGTGTGCAACGGCGTGGAGCTTTCCTCCGGCGCGGTCCGGAATCACGACCCCGACATCATGGTCAAGGCCTTTGAGATGGTGGGCCTGGGGGAGGCGGACGTGAAGGCCAAGTTCCCCGCCATGTACAACGCCTTCTGCTACGGCGCGCCCCCTCATGCGGGCATCGCCCCCGGCGTGGACCGGATGGTGATGCTCCTGGCGGGGGAACCCTCCATCCGGGAGATCATCCCCTTCCCCATGAACAAGAACGCCCAGGACCTGATGATGGACGCCCCCGGCGTCGTGGAGCAGAAGCAGCTGGACGAGCTTCATATAGCCGTTGTGGGTGTGGAGGAATAAGCGTTTTGCGCCGCAAGGCGCACACCATACTGAAAGGCTCCCTTGTGCAAAGGGAGCTGTCAGCGCCAAAGGCGCTGACTGAGGGATTGTTACCAAGCTGGGATGACTTCCAAGACTGGTAACAACCCTTCCACCGCGCTTTGCGCGGTCCCCCTCCCCTTGCACAGGGGAGGCTTTCAACAATGTATCGCCTGGCGGCGATAAAAGGGGGTCTCGCCTATGTATGCGCGCATCCGTTCCCTTGGCATCAAAGGAATAGGGGGCTACGAGGTGGAGCTGGAGACCTCCATCACCTCCGGGCTGCCCAGGCTGGACATGGTGGGTCTGCCCGACGCCGCCGTGAAGGAGGCCGCCGACCGGGTCCGGGCCGCCATCAAGCACAACGGCTGGGACTTTCCCGTCAGCCGCATCACGGTCAATCTGGCCCCGGCGGACACGAAAAAAGCCGGTACGGTCTATGACCTGCCGGTGCTGCTGGGCATCCTGGCCGCCACGGGGCAGGTGAAGCCGCCCCAGGAGACGGACATGTTTTTCGGCGAGCTGTCCCTGACGGGGCAGCTCCGGCCCGTTTCCGGGGCCCTGCCCATGGCCCTGGCGGCGGAGAGGGCCGGGGCAAAGCGGCTGTTCGTACCCAGGGACAACGCCGCCGAGGCGGCCTTCGCCCAAGGCGTGGAGGTCTACCCCGTGGACAACGTGCGCCAGCTGGCCGGGTTTCTGGCCGGGGAGACGCCGCTCTCCCCCGTCGCCCCCGGCGTCATCGACCCCGGCGCGTCGCCCGTGCCGGACTTTGCCGAGGTCAAGGGTCAGGAGAACGTGAAGCGGGCGCTGGAGGTGGCCGCCGCCGGGGGACACAACGTGCTCATGGTGGGCCCTCCGGGGGCGGGAAAATCCATGCTGGCCAAGCGTCTGCCCGGCATATTGCCCGACATGAGCCGGGCCGAAGCGCTTTTGTCCACGGCCATCTGGTCCGTGGCGGGCCTGACGGGGGCGGACAGCCCCATCGTCTCCCGGCGGCCCTTCCGAGCCCCCAACCAGACCGCCTCCCGCCAGGCCCTGTCCGGCGGGGCGGACCTGCGGCCGGGGGAGATGAGCCTGGCCCATAACGGGGTACTGTTTCTGGACGAGCTGCCGGAATTCCACCGGGACGTGATCGACCTGCTGCGCCAGCCCCTGGAGGAAGGGGAGGTCACCGTCTCCCGGGCCTCCGGCTCGGTCACCTATCCCAGCCGGTTCATGCTGGTGTGCGCCATGAATCCCTGCCGCTGCGGCTGGTACGGCCACCCCTCGGGGCGCTGCCGGTGCTCGGAGCGGTCCGTGCGGGAGTATCAGGGCAAGATCTCCGGCCCCCTGCTGGATAGGATCGACATCATGGTGGAGGTCCCGGCCCTGGAGTACGAGGAGCTGGAGGCCCGGCCCAGCGGGGAGCCGTCCTCCGCCATCAAGGCCAGGGTGGATAAGGCCAGAGCCGCCCAGCGGGCGCGGTTCGCCGGTACGTCCATCCTGGAGAACGCCCGGATGGACCCCGCCGCCATGGAAAAATACTGCGCCCTGGACGAGCAGGGCTCGGCCCTCATGAAGGGCGCTTACGAGGCCCTGGGCCTCACCGCCCGGAGCTATGACCGCATTTTGCGGGTGGCCCGGACCATCGCGGACCTGGACGGCGCGGAGACCATCGGCCCCGTACACCTGGCCGAGGCCATACAATATAGAACTTTTCAGATCAAGTGAGAGTGACTATGACCGATATGATCCTTTTGAAGGAGGGCGAGGTGGTCCTGAAGGGCCTGAACAAGCGCTCCTTCGAGCAGAAACTGACTTCCAACATCCGCCGACGCTTAAAGCGCTTCGGCCCCTTCACCGTCACGGCCAACCAGTCCGTCATCTACGTGGAGCCCCAAAGCCCTGACTGCGACGTGGACGGGGCGTTCCAGGCCCTGGGCCAGGTGTTCGGCGTCATGACCATGACCCGTGCCGCCGCCTGTGAGAAGGACCCGGACGCCATCGCCAAAAAGGCGGCGGAGTACCTGCATGAAGAGCTCTCCGCCGCGAAGAGCTTCAAGGTGGAGTCCCGCCGGGGGGACAAGGCGTTCCCCATGACCAGCGTACAGCTGAGCCAGTACGTGGGCGGGGAGCTGCACGACGCGTTCCCGGACCTGACGCCGGACATGCACACGCCGGAGCTTACGGTCCATCTGGAGATCCGGGACCGGGCGGCCTACATCCACGGCCAGCCGGTGCCCGGCGCGGGCGGCCTGCCCGTGGGCACGGCGGGGTCCGCCGTGAGCCTGCTCTCCGGCGGCATCGACAGCCCCGTGTCCACCTGGATGATGGCCAAGCGGGGCATGCGCATCATCCCGGTCCACTTCTTCTCCTTCCCCTATACCTCGGAGCTGGCCAAGCAGAAGGTGCTGGACCTGGCGCGGCTTCTGGTGCCCTGGTGCGGCCGGATGGCCGTGCAGGTGGCGCCCTTCACCCACATCCAGGAGGAGATACGGGCCAAGTGTCCGGAGGACTACTTCACCATCATCATGCGGCGCATGATGATGCGTATCGCCTCCGCCGTCGCGGCGGATAATAACTGCGGGGCCATCATCACCGGGGAGAGCCTGGGCCAGGTGGCCAGCCAGACCATGGAGGCCATGGCCGCCACGGAGGACTGCGCGGGCGTTCCCGTGCTGCGGCCTCTGGTGGGCATGGACAAGGCGGAGGTCATCGCCGTCGCCCGGCGCATCGGCACCTTTGATACCTCCATCCTCCCCTACGAGGACTGCTGCACCGTATTCACCCCCCGGCACCCCTGCACCCACCCCAAGCTGCGCAAAGTCCGGGAGGCGGAGAAGGACCTGGATGTGGAACCCCTGGTGGCCGAGGCCCTGGCGGGCATCGAATTTGTAAAGATCGGGTATTGAGAAAGGGATCGTTATGGTCGAGAATTTTGATGCGAAGCTGAAGGAATACGCCCACCTGCTGGTGGACATCGGCGCGAACGTGCAGCCCGGGCAGACGGTGCGTCTGCGGGCCGAGGTGGACTGTGCGCCCCTGGCCCGAATGTGCGTGGAGGCCTGTTATGACCGGGGCGCACGGGAGGTGGTCCTGGAGTGGGACGACGACTTTGTCTTTCGGCAGAAATTTCTCCGGGCGGACGAGGACATATTTGCGAACTATCCCGCCTACGAGAAGGCCCGGATAGACTGGTACCTGGACCGGGGCGCGGTGGACCTGTCCATCCTCGGCTCCGACCCGGAGCTTTTGAAGGGCGTGGACCCTGCCCGGATGCAGGCCTACCGCCGGGCAGCCGGAAACGCCTTCCGGGAATATGGCGACGCCATGGACGCCAATAAATTCCAGTGGTCCATGGGCGCACACCCGGTGCCGTCCTGGGCGAAAAAGGTCTTCCCGGACCTGCCTGAGGCGGAGGCCATGGACGCGCTCTGGGACGCCATCTTTTCCGTCTGCCGGATCACAGGCGACGGAAAGGCCGTGGAGCGCTGGCGGGAGCACATCGCCGCCACTGTCCGCCGGTGCGAGACGCTCAACGCTTACAACTTCAAATCCCTGCACTACACCAATTCCCTGGGCACGGACCTGACGGTCCAGCTGCCGGAAAACCACGTCTGGATCGGCGGCAGCGAAAAAACCCCCGCCGGGGCCGAGTTCGTGCCCAATATGCCCACGGAGGAGATCTTCACCGCCCCCCAGTGGGACGCCGTCAACGGCCGGGTATACGCGGCCCTGCCTATGTCCCTGGACGGGAACCTGGTGAAGGATTTTTATCTGGATTTCCAGGACGGCCGGATCGTGGACGTGCACGCGGAGCAGGGCGAGGACGTCCTGCGCCATTCCATCGAGCTGGACGAGGGCTCCCACTATCTTGGCGAGGCGGCGCTGGTGCCTTACGACAGCCCCATCCGGAATAAAGGCATTTTGTTCTACAACACCCTGTTCGACGAAAACGCCTCCTGCCACCTGGCCTTCGGCTCCTCTTACCCCACCTGCGTCAAGGGCGGAGCGGACATGACGGAGGAGCAGCAGACGGCCGCGGGCCTCAACCAGTCCATCAACCACGTGGACTTCATGGTGGGCACGGAGGACCTGTCCATCGTGGGCGTCACCCACGACGGCAAGGAAGTGCCCGTGTTCGTGGACGGGAATTTTGCGTTCTAAGGGCGCGCCGTAGGCGCACATTATGGAAAGCCTCCCCTGTGCAAGGGGAGGGGGACCGCGCGAAGCGCGGTGGAAGGGTTGTTGCCAGTCTGGAAATTACCTCAACACTGGTAACAATCCCTCAGTCAGCGCCTTTGGCGCTGACAGCTCCCTTTGCACAAGGGAGCCTTATAAGGTAGAGGTGATACTATGAACTGTGAGATATTATCCGTAGGCACGGAGCTGCTGCTGGGCAACACGGTGAACACCGACGCGGCGGAGCTGTCCGACCTGCTGGCGGGACTGGGAGTCAACGTGTTCTGGCACACGGTGGTGGGGGACAACCCCAAGCGTCTGGCCGAGGCGGTGGCCGTCGCCAGAGCGCGGGCCGACCTCATCATCACCACCGGTGGCCTGGGGCCCACCTACGACGATCTGACCAAGAACGTGCTGGCGGAGTGCTTTGGCCGGAAGATGGAGTTCCACCCCGAGGAAGCGGAGTTTCTCAAGGCGTGGTTTGCCAAAAACGCCTCCACGAAATATACCGACAACAACATGCAGCAGGCCTATCTGCCGGAGAATTGCACGGTGTTCCACAACGACTGGGGCACCGCCCCCGGCTGCGCCTTCGAGGAGGGCGGGGTCCATGTGATCATGCTGCCTGGCCCGCCCAGAGAGTGCGTCCCCATGTTCAAGGCATGCGCTGTACCGTACATAAAGGGCCTCTCGGACGACGTGATCTTCTCCCACCAGATCAAGGTCTTTGGCATCGGCGAGAGCGCGGTGGAGAGTCTGCTCCGGTCCGAGATGGAGCGGATGCAAAATCCCACCCTCGCCACCTACGCCAAGTTCGGGGAGGTCATGCTCCGGGTCACCGCCAAGGCGGGCACCCAGTCGGAGGCGGAGGCCATGTGCCGGCCCGTGGTGGAACACGTGCGCGATGTTCTGGGCGACAAGGTCTACGGCGTGGACGTGCCCAGCATGGAGGCGCTGGCCCTGGGCATCATGAGGGAGCGGGGGCTTACACTGTCGGCAGCGGAGAGCCTGACCGGCGGGCTCATCGGGGAGCGGTTCACCGCTCTGGCCGGGGCCTCGGCGGTATTCAAAGGCGGCGCGGTGACCTATTGCGACGAGGTGAAGGCCGCGCTTCTGGGCATCGATCCGGCTCTGATCGCGGACAAGGGCGCGGTATCCCATGAGGTGGCCGCCGCCATGGCCCAGGGCGTCCGCAAAGCCGTTGGCGCGGACATGGGCCTTTCCGCCACGGGGCTGGCCGGTCCCGACGGGGACGGGGTCCATCCCGTGGGCACCGTATTCGTGGGCCTGGCGGATGGGGATACTGTCTATGTCCGGGAGCTGCACCTGGGCTCGGGCCGGGCCCGGATCCGACAGTTGGCCGCCAGCCACGCTTTCGACATGCTCCGGCGGTATCTGCAAGGGCTGGACGTGGTGCCGGAGCAATATATCCCCGCCGAATAACACACCGCAAAGGAGGAAAACAGCATGCTCCTTTCCCTGATCGTCCCCTGCTACAACGAACAGGAGGCGCTGCCGCTGTTCTATAAAGAATGCACCGCCGTGGCGGACCGGCTCGGCTGCGAGTATGAGCTCGTGCTGGTCGACGACGGCTCCACGGACGGGACTCTGGCGGTCATGAAGGACCTGGCCGGGAGGGACCGCCGCGTGGTGTATCTGTCCCTGTCCCGGAATTTCGGCAAGGAGGCCGCTATGTACGCGGGCCTGTGCAACGCCAGGGGCGAGTATGTGGCCGTGATGGACGCGGACCTGCAGGACCCGCCGGAGCTGCTGCCCCAGATGCTGGAAAAGCTCCGGACCGGGGAATATGACTGCGTGGCCGCCCGGCGGGTCAGCCGGGCCGGAGAGCCCAAGGTGCGCAGCTTCTTCGCCAGGCTCTTTTACAAATTCATCAACCGCATCTCCGACACCCAGATTGTGGACGGCGCGCGGGATTTCCGGCTGATGAAGCGGGAGATGGTGGACGCCGTTGTGGCTATGGGCGAGTATAACCGCTTTTCCAAGGGTCTGTTCGGCTGGGTGGGCTTTCGCACCTGCTGGCTGCCCTACGAGAACGTGGAGCGGGCGGCTGGCAAGACCAAGTGGAGCTTCTGGGGGCTGATGAAATACGCCATGGACGGCGTTGTGAACTTCTCCCAGGCGCCGTTGAGCTTCGTGTCCTGGGCGGGGTTCATCATGACCGCCTTCGCCTTTTTCATGCTGGCCTTCGTGGTGATCCGCAAGCTGATCTTCGGCGACCCGGTGGCCGGTTGGGCCTCCACCATGTCCGTCATCATCTTTGTCAGCGGTCTGCAGCTGTTCTGTCTGGGCGTCATCGGCCAGTACCTGGCCAAGACCTATCTGGAGACCAAGCGCCGCCCCCACTTCATCGTCTCCGAGACCAACGGCCGCGACGTGACGAAGATAAAATAACGAAAACCGCCTCTCGTCAAGGAGAGGCGGTCCGCATATCCTGGAAAAACGCCCGCAGCACCCCGGCGCACTGGTCCGCCAGCACGCCGCCGTAGATGGCGGGATGAAAGCCGTAGCGCTCCTCGAACAGGTTCAGCACGCTGCCGCAGGAGCCGGTGACGGGCTCCTTGGCCCCGTAGACCACCGTGGGGATGCGGGCGTTCAATATGGCCCCGGCGCACATGGGGCAGGGCTCCAGCGTCACGTACAGCGCGCACCCGTCCAGCCGCCAAGAGCCCACCGCGGCGCAGGCCTCCTCGATGGCCTCGATCTCCGCGTGGCGGACGGCGCTGTGTCTCTCCTCCCGCCGGTTCCGGCCCCGGCCGATGATGTTTCCGGCGGCGTCCACCACCACGCACCCCACCGGCACGTCCCCGCCGGAGACGGCCTTTTCCGCCTCCGCCAGCGCCAGGCGCATATAGTCCTCCCGCTCCATTTGCCTCACCTCACCGGTATTATGGCACAAAACGAAAGCGTCTGCAACCGCAGACGCTTTCTCTGTTTCTTATTCCGCAGTGACCGTGGCGGCCAGGGCGATCAGCTCATCGGGTGTGAAGAAATCCTCTACGGAGACGTCGTAGGGAACGGCCTCATAGGTCTGCGGGTCGATAGAAATAGGGTATACCATAGCGCTTACTCGAAAAAAGCAAGGGAAAACAGACAGCACTGATGGGCAGGATGTTCATTATTCAACGGCAGCGGCGATCACGCGGTTTAAACAGATCGCTCAAGATTTGAACGCCTATAAAGAAACGAACTTTGATGGTGAAGGGCAGTTCCTGACTTGCACGAGAAAAAGTATAACCAGCAAGAGAGTGCTGTTCTGCGCGGGTTTTGGGCTTCTGTATTTTGTTGGGTCAATCACCCTTCCACGCTTTGAACGATCTCTTTCGCCAATGCAGACAATACTTCCTCCGTCGTTATATCATCCATTACCTCCAGTGAAAAGACCAGATCTTTGCTTGTGTCCAACCAAAAAAGCGCGCTATGAGGCCCATCCATCAACTGGGGGACGTACCAGGCCTCATACCCACTCACGGTGTAGGCCGTGCCGTTTGGGTACAGTTCCGTAAGGGCATTAAATTGTTTGTTATTTGCGGTCTCTGCCCGACTCGCCGAGGAATAAAACCGTTCATAACGCAGATACATGCCGTTGCCATCATCCGTCATGTAGGCTCTTGTTACGCCATCACTATAGAGCGGCTCTCCATCCCATCCCAAAGCGTTTCCATCCATATAAAATGTGCTGGTATTGCGGCAAGAGTAACCGGTCAGGGCGGCGGGATATTGCCAGTCGCCGAGTTTGTCGAAAATATAGTCATCCCTTTCCGATATGCTTGTAAAGGGTTTGAGTTGTTCGATATCAGAACGAAGGGAAGCGGCTTGCTGCTGTTCGTAGAGATATACCGCCTTTTGAGTAGTGTCATCGTGGTCCAAACCGTTAAACCGTTCAGCCAGCGCAGCAAAATCGATGGTATCAGCAAACGCTTCCAGGTCATCCCGACTGATATGCTGGCGGGCGTCAGGCCGACCAATTGAAGCACGGATATAAATATAAGCACCCTTCGTTTCAAAAAGTATTATTCCAGACCCATTATCCAACACTAAATCTACATCTTCTCCTGAAACAGTCGCATACGTCCATTCATCATAGTCAGTCGAAATGAAACTGGAGATCATAGAAAAAGATCCTTTTACGGAGGTAAACATATAGAGCTCGAAATCATCTTCCGTGTCGAAATCATCCCCAAACCGTTCAGCCTGCAAATTGAATGAGCCGTCATCGTAGAAATATCCGCCCATCACGTCATACACACCGGAAATGAACGGCTCCATTTCCAACGCGTCATAAAGCTTTTGTATTTCACCATTATTAAACACCGCACGCGCTGTGTGGAGAGAAACATCATTCCTTTTAACAATCTCGTCCAGTACCTCGGACCGTTCCTGTGTAGTGGCATCGTAAAAAAGGGCGTAATTATCCGCGGTTTCATACCAAGAGTCTTCCATTTCTGGTGCGGAATGATCTGGCTCTTCTGCTCCTTCCAGATAGGCAGTCCATTCTACATAGGCATTGTATTCCGGTGTCCCCCTTCGGCCTACTAAAGAAATAGCGGCGCGTTTTTCTGGATCGTCCTTATCGATCCCGGATCCTGCCGTGGCAACAGATGGAAGAAGATAGTCTTCAATGTTGCCTGGGTCTACCGCGTAAACCGGAGCGGTCATTGAGAATAGTAATATTATAGCAAAAGCAAATCCGATGAAGCGCTTTTCGATTTGATTTATGCTCATATTAGACTCCTTTTCGCGATTAGTATCGACAAACTTATTTATTCGTGTTTGCAAATTAGGAACCTCCACTAGCTACTATCAAACAGACTTGTATGTTCTATTTGTCTAAACGGAAATGTGTTACCTGTTCCTAATGCAAATATTGTGTGCATCGGGCAAATTATGTGCGGTCCAAAAGATTGTGTATCGCTGAATTACCGAGAAGAAAGAGACCGTGGCGGGTTGGTCCCAGTAAGAAACTCCACAAGTTTGCCAAGATCTCGGTTCTGATAGGACCATACGCTATTAGAATTGATTTTGAAAATTCCGCCAGTATAAGTTGTGTTTGTAATGGCCAGAACCGTAAAGCCTTCACAGGTTACTAAACGCTGGCCATAGATGTTTTCCCCTTCTTGGGGTGATAACGTGTTCGCGATGGCTGTCCATGTTTTTGGACCAACCACACCATCTTGTTCGGACTGAGGGAAACCGTATGCTTTTTGAAAATCTCTTACCTTTTCTTCTGTTACAGGTCCAAAAATACCGTCCGTTGCCACATTTGTGTAGCCATAGGCCCACAAGAAACTCTGGATAACGGCAGTATAATCGGATCGACTGTTCTTTTCTTGCAACGGAAATGATGCTACCACAGTTGAAAATAGAGTGCTCATATATTTCCCTTCTTTCAATGATCATATATTTGGACCGCACATAATTCTTCCTTTTATACTGTTTAACAGCATGAGACGTAGAAGCTGTTGAACATCGTCTCGGCCTGACAGGCTGCCAAGTAAATTATTATTATTTATAGAGGTGACCAAGAGACTTAAACGGTACAGCGCTGTCGAACCAATCATAATAGTACCACTCAGTTGAAGTGGTAACTGAAACACTCGAAACTGAAAATGCGTAGGGATCATTCATTTGATAACAATAACCAACACTTCCGGGCTTGCTTGAACGACTTGTACGATCTGCCAAGGCATTCCATGTATTACGTCCACAAATTCCATCCTCTTCTAGTTTCTCATAACCAAGGAGAATATTAACATCATGCTGAAACATTTTGACCGTTGCTTTGGTTCCCGAGCCATAATCACCATCAATTTTTCCGCTGTCCTTTATTGAGAGTCTCATCTGATCCGAATAGGAGCACAACATGGCTTGAAGAAACTTAACATACTCTCCACTAGAATTTTCATGAATCTCTGGAAAAGTTTTGATTGCATCTTGGGGTGTCATAATAGTTATACCATCCTTTCATATTTCATCAATATAACTTTACTGCAATTATAAAACTGGCCTTATACGCCAAAGCTTCCGTAATCATTCCGCCGTGACCGTGGCGGCCAGGGCGATCAGCTCGTCGGGGGTGAAGAAATCCTCTACGGAGGCATCGTAGGGAACGGCCTCATAGGTCTGCGGGTCGATATAAATAGGGTATACCAGATCCAGCACGAACACCAGATCACGGGCCTGGTCCAGCCACATCACGCCGGGGAAGCAGAAGGGCGGGCCCTCTGAGGTGGGCACCTCCGGATAATAGAAGCCCGGGCAGCCGTTCACCTGGCACTCCTGGAACCCCTCCTTGGGCCCGTAATAGGCTTTGGCCGCCTCGAACTGCTCCGCCGTGGTGCTTTCGACCCTGCTCTCGTCGGCGTAATACCGGAAACAAACCAGTTTAAGCGAGAACCCCTTATCGCCGTCGTACACCACGCCGACCGAATCCTGGCTGACCGTGGCTCCCCATTCGGTCTTTACATTGTCAAAACTCTGTCCCTCAGCGGCAAGAGGCTCCAGGCCGTCCCAGTAGAAGTCCCGCCTCTCATAGCCCTCCGGGACAGGGACCAGTCCGTAAGAGCCCAATTCCTCCGCTATCTCCTGCGACGCGGCGTAGCGCTCCTCATATTCCTTTTGGCTGCGTTCTTCCCGCTCCTGGGCCTCTTGCCAATAGGCCGCGTCCAGCTCCTCCACAGCGTCGGCCAGGTCGAAGGACGCGCCGGGGCCAAACAGACGCGCCAGCTCCCCGAAATCGATGCTGTCGGCCAAACCCTGGAGGTCCTCCCGCGTATAGGGCACGAGCGTATCCGGGCTCATGTTTTCCTGGGTATGGACGCTCACCCGGATATAGGCCGACTCGGTCTCACACAGGATCGTGCCGCCGGACCGCAGCACCAGATCCACCGTCGGCCCGGAGGCGGTCTGATAACTCCATTCCTCGTACTCTCCGGGACCCATGTACCCCGAGATGTCGGTGATGGTGCCCTTTACGCTGACGAAAATGCCTCCCCCGTCGCTGACGCCGTCATGGTCTCTGCTGAAGTCCAGCTTGAAGGTGCCGTCGTTGTAGATATACCCGCTGGCCCAGTCATATTCGTTCAACAGAAACGGCTTTGATCCCAGAAGCTCATATATCTGCTCCGCGTCGGCGAAGGCCATGTTCTCATGCAGCCGCACGCCGTATTTGGCCGTGATCTCGTCCAGAGCGTCCGCCTGGTCCTGCCAGGCCGCGCCGTACAGTTCATAATAGTTGTCCGGCGTCTCGTGCCAGTTGCTGTTGTCCATGGGGTGCTCCCCGTAGTGCTCCGCCTGCCAGGCCTCCCACTCGGTGTACGCCTCGTACTCTGGCGTGCCCTGATAGCCCACCAGGGACAGCGTCGCGCCGGGGCCCGTCTCTCCGCCCAGGTCCTCTATGATCGCGTCCAGCTGGGTGGGGGTCTGCACCAGGTAGTCCTCCATCATGGCCTGATACACCGCCCAGGCGGTGACGGACAGGCCCAGCGCCAGCGCGGCGGCGATGGCGAGCCGGACCGTCCAGCGGCGGGCCGGACGCTTCCCCCCCTGGCGGCCCGCCGTCCGGGGACCCAGCCGGGCCATGGTCATTTCCAGCACCCGGCCCGCGTCCACGGGGCTGTTCAGCTTTAATCCCACCTCATCGTCCTCGTACAGGTCCATGAGCTCATACAATGTCCGATAGCGCATCCAAATATCCCCTTTCCGCAAAATAGCGCTTCAGCTTGCTCCGGCCCCGCTCCAGGCGCTTGCGCACCGCCGTGGGCGTCATGCGCATCTCCTGGCCGATCCGGGCCGTGCTCTGGCAGTAGTAGTAAAACCGCAGGAATATCTCCCGGTCCGGCATGTCCAGGCTGTCCACGGCCTGGCGGACCAGCCGGGCCAGCTCCCGTTCCTCCAGGGCGGGCTCCGGTCCCGGCGACGTCAGGGCCAGGATGTCCTCCTGGTCCCCCAGCTCCACGCCCCGCTCCCGAAGCCGGTTGAGGGCCTTGTGCCGGGCCACGGCCCCCAGGTAGCTCTTCACCTTGCCGGGCCTGGCCTTGCCGCCGTTCTGCCACAGGACCAGAAACACGTCGGAAGCCAGTTCCTCCGCGTCCTGGGCTGTCATGCTCCTGCCGATGATATTCCAGATCACCGCGCCCACATAGGGCGTGTACCGGCGGATGAACCATTCCAGCCCCGCCGGGTCCCGTTCCCTGAGGCGTCGCAGCGCCTGTTGTTCGGTCACGCGATCAACTCCTTTCGTAGGACGTCCTATACTGAATATCACCGGTTTGGGGAAATATGTGACATCGTCGTCGCAACATTCGCTATGCTCCGCTGGCTTGCAGCCAGCATCCGCCCGCTCCTGTGCTCCTCCTCTCCCCAAAAGGCAGGCGTGCCTTTTGGGGGCCCCGGAGTCTCGCAGAGTTCGCCGCCGGGGCGGCGAATAAAGTCGGATATGATTTCCGGCGGCGTGTACGTCGGAAATCATTCTTCTCAGCCTACAAACGTGAACGCCCCCGTCTCTCGACGGGGGCGTTTGCGCTGCAGTAGGCTGCAGCCTTCTCGTTTGCATGCGATGCAAGCAAACGACTTAGCTCATGTTTGCCTGGGCGGCGGTGATGATAGCCATGGAGTAGACCTCCTCGGCGTTGCAGCCGCGGCTGAGGTCGTTGATGGGGGCGTTCAGGCCCCGGAGGATGGGGCCGTAGGCCTCGAAGCCGCCAAGGCGCTGGGCGATCTTATAGCCGATGTTGCCGGCGTTGATGTCCGGGAAGATGAAGGTGTTGGCGTAGCCTGCCACCCGGTCGTTGGGGCACTTGGTCTGGGCCACGATGGGGCTCACGGCGGCGTCAAACTGCAGTTCGCCGGTGATGGGCACGGTGGGCATCAGGGCCTTCACCTTTTCGGCGGCGTTGCGCATCCGGTCCACGTCCTCGCCCGCGCCGGAGCCGTAGGTGGAGTAGCTCAAAAACGCCACCTTGGGGTCCACGCCGAACATGCGGGCGCACTTGATGGTCTCGGTGGCGATCTCTACCAGGTCCTCCTCGCTGGGGTGGATGTTGATTGCGCAGTCGCCCATAGCAAGCACGGTGCTGTCGCCGGTGGCGGAGGGGTGGACCAGGATGAAGCAGGAGGACACGATCCGGTTCTCCGGGCGGGTCTTGATCAGCTGCAGGGCGGGACGGACGGTGTCCGCCGTGGAATAGGTGGCGCCGCCCAGCAGGGCGTCGGCCTGACCGGTGGCCACCAGCATGGTGCCGAAGTAGTTGCGGTGGGTCAGGGCCTCGGCGCACTGGTCCTTGGTCATCTTGCCCTTGCGCAGCTCGGCCATCCTCTCCACCATCATGTCCATGTCGTGATATTCCTTCGGGTCGATGATCGTGGCCCCGCGGATGTTATATCCGGCCCGCTGGGCGGCGGTCAGGATCTCGATCTCGTTGCCCATCAGGATGGGCGTCAAAAACGTGCCGGACAGCAGCCGGGCGGCCGCCTCCAGGATGCGGGGGTCGCTGCCCTCGGTAAAGACGATCTTCCTCGGACGGGCTCTGAGCGAGTCGATCAATGTCTGAAAGGTAAACATGTCTCTGGCCTCCTCTTGCAAAATATCACAGTCACAGTTCGCGCCGCAGCGCTTTACTTCATGATAGCACCGGGGTATAGAAATTTCAAGTTTCTGTTTACAAATTTTGCCCCGTCGGTTATAATACTTAAAGTTATCAAGCACAGAAAAGAGTGACTTTTATGAGCGAGCGGCAGTTTTGCGCGAATCTGTCCCGTCTGCGGCGGGAGAAGGGCGTGAGCCAGCGGAAGGCGGCCTCGGACCTTCAGATCTCCCAGGCCCTTTTGAGCCACTATGAAAACGGCGCACGTGAACCGGGGCTTGCCTTTGTGTGCCGGGCCTGCGACTATTACGGCGTCACGGCGGACTTTCTGCTGGGCCGGACCGGAGACGAGGCCCAGGCCCGTCTGGCCCCGGAGACCATGCGGCAGCTGGTCCATCAGCTCCGGCAGATCGCGGATCAGGCGGAGAGCTACATATGAAACAGGAAAACATCCGAAACTTCTCCATCATCGCCCACATCGACCACGGCAAATCCACCCTGTCCGACCGGCTCATCGAGCTGTGCGGCGCGGTGGAGGCCCGGCAGATGGAGGACCAGATCCTGGACAACATGGACCTGGAGCGGGAGCGGGGCATCACCATCAAGGCCCGCGCCGTGACCCTCAACTGGAGGGACTATCAGCTGAATCTGATCGACACGCCGGGTCATGTGGACTTCAACTACGAGGTCAGCCGGAGCCTCGCCGCCTGCGAGGGGGCGGTGCTGGTGGTGGACGCCAGCCAGGGCGTGGAGGCCCAGACCCTGGCCAACACCTATCTGGCCCTGGAGCACGATCTGGAGATACTCCCCGTTATCAACAAGATCGACCTGCCCGCCGCGGACCCCCACCGGGTCAAGACGGAGGTGGAGGACATCATCGGCATCCCCGCCATGGACGCGCCGGAGATCTCCGCCAAAAACGGGATCAACATCCAGGCGGTGCTGGACGACATCATCGAGCGTGTTCCCGCCCCCAAGGGCGATCCGAACGCCCCCCTGAAGGCCCTGGTGTTCGACAGCCAGTACGACAGCTATCGGGGCGTCATCGTCCTGACGCGGCTGGTGGACGGCACCCTCGCACGGGACATGGACGTGAAGTTCATGGCCACCGGCGCCGCCTATAAGGTGGTGGAGGTGGGCCATCTGCTGCCCACCCGGCTGGAACCCTGCGACGCGCTCTCCGCCGGGGAGGTGGGCTACTTCACCGCCAGCATCAAAAACGTGCAGGACACCCGCATCGGCGACACGGTCACGTCTGCGGAAGCTCCCGCCAACCAGCCCCTGCCCGGCTACCGGCCCGCCCGGAGCATGGTCTACTGCGGCATCTATACCGAGGACGGCAGCAAGTACCCGGACCTGCGGGACGCGCTGGAAAAGCTCCAACTCAACGACGCCAGCCTGTCCTTCGAGCCCGAGTCCTCCGTGGCGCTGGGCTTCGGCTTTCGGTGCGGATTTCTGGGCATGCTGCACCTGGAGATCATCCAGGAGCGGCTGGAGCGAGAGTTCGACCTGGATCTGGTGACCACATTGCCCTCCGTCATCTACGAGATCGAGATGACCGACGGGACCGTGAAATACGTGGACAACCCCCACAATTACCCGGACGTGTCCGCCATCGCGGAGGCTCGGGAGCCCTATGTGAAGATGAGCATCATCACGCCCCAGGAGTTCGTGGGCAACATCATGCCCCTGTGCCAGGACCGGCGGGGCGTGTACGAGGGCATGCAGTATCTGGACCAGCGGCTGGTGGAGCTGACGTACGAGATGCCCCTGGGGGAGATCATCTACGACTTTTTCGACACCCTCAAGGCCAGGACAAAGGGCTACGCCTCCATGGACTATGAGTTCTCCTGCTACAAGCCCTCGGAGCTGGTGAAGGTGGACCTTTTGCTGAACGGCGAGGCGGTGGACGCGCTGAGCCTTATCGCCCACAAGGACAAGGCCTATCCCCGTGCCCGGCGGCTATGCGAGAAGCTGAAGGAGAACATCCCCCGGCAGCTTTTCGAGGTGCCCATCCAGGCGGCCATCGGCGGCAAGATCATCGCACGGGAGACGGTGAAGGCCCTTCGGAAGGACGTGCTGGCCAAGTGCTACGGCGGCGACATCACCCGGAAGAAGAAGCTGCTGGAAAAGCAGAAGGAGGGCAAGAAGAAGATGCGCTCCCTGGGCAGCGTCCAGCTCCCCACCGAGGCGTTTTTGGCCGTGCTGAAACTGGACGAATAATTGCTGTGTCACAGCTGCACCTTGCTAACGCCTCCCTCTGATGAGGGAGGTGGCACGGCGCAGCCGTGACGGAGGGAGAGACATCTCTCCCCCAGTCTCGCTATCGCTCGACAGCCCCCTCGTCAGAGGGGGCCGAAAAAAGAAAGGATGCACGGTGTGCATCCTTCTTTTATTTTACCACTCTGCGGGCGCTGTAGAACCTTGTGTTGTAATAGCTCTCGGACAGGCCGGAGATCATGACCCTCCCGCCGCCGGAGGAGGCGTGGATGAACTGGTTGTTGCCGATGTAGATACCGGCGTGGCCGATGGCGCTGCGATAGGCGTTGTAGAAGATGATGATGTCGCCGGGCTGCAGATCGGCGCGGGCCACCTTGGCGCCCACGGAATTCTGGGCGGTGGCGGTGCGGGTGACGGAATAGCCGCACTGGCGGTACACATAGTACACGAGCCCGGAGCAGTCAAAGCCGGAGGGGCTCGTCCCACCGTAGACATAGCGGACGCCCAGATACTTTTTCGCCTCGTCCACGATCTTCTGTCCCGCGTCGGAGCTGATGGCTCCGGAGGGGGCGGCGGCCGCGGCGGCTGTATCGGTGGTCACATAGTCCTGATAGACAAAGCCGCTGACGCTGCCGTAGGAGACCCGGTACCACTGGCCGGACTTGCCGGTCAGGGTGATGTTGGTCCCGGCGGGGAGCACCTGCTTGCTGACGTACGAGGTGGAGGGGCCCTCCCGCAGATTCACCCCGGCGGTGGTCCGGGCGGCGGTGCTGTCCATGGCCGTCACATCGGCCGTGACGCCGGACTGGGACAGATACTGCCCGTACACATACCCCGTCAAGCCGTTATAACTGACGGCGTACCAGTCCCCGGACCGGCCGGTGATGGCCATTTGGGTGCCGCTGTTATATGTACCCAGCACGGAGTAGCCGGTGGAGGGGCCGGAGCGCATGCGCACATAGTTGCCGGTGATCACGCCGGTGCCCTGGGCCGCGGTCTGGGTCTGAGGCGCGGGCGTGGAGGCCGGAGCCTGGGCCGGGGCCGCGCTCCCTCCCACCGACAGATAGTCGCAGGAGATATACCCCGTGGCGCCGTTGTAGCCGATCTTATACCAGTCGCCGGACACGCCGGTGACGGAAAAGCTCTGGCCGTTGCTCACGCTGCCGAGCACAGGATAGCCCGTGCCCGGACCGGAGCGGACGTTCACATAGTTCCCCGTCACGCTGCCGGTCCCAAAGGAACCCTCGGCGTCGGAGGAAAACGTCAGATAGTCCCCGCTCATATAGCCGGTCCTGCCCTGATACTGGACCTTGTACCAGCCGTTGGAGGACTCCAGCACCAGCACCACCGTGCCACGGGGGACGGTGGTCACCACGGCGCTGGAGGTAGAGGGCTCGCTGCGCATGTTCAGGGCCGAGGCGGTCACGGTGCCCGCGCCGGTGTCCGCATGGGCGGGGACCGCGCCGACGGCGGCGGTCAGGCACAACAGGACGCCGAGGACAACGGCCGCCCGCAGCAGGGCCGCGGTAGATATCCTCTTCATCCTACCGCGAGGACAGCGCCCGGTCCAGCCACACGCTGGCCACGTCCATGGCCGCGTACAGGCTGTCCTTCTCGCTCTTCTTCACCACCCGGTCCCGGCTCTTCAGGTCCGGGTCCGTCAGCTGCAGCTGCACGGATACCTTCGTAGCCACGTCCAGATCCTTCACCTTCTTGGTGTCCAGGATCTGGAGCATGATGATATATTTCTCCGCCATGCTGCCAAAATAGATCAGATTATCCTTCCGGCGCAGGGGATGGCCCTTGTACTGAAGGGCCGCGGTCTTCTTGTCGGCCATTGCGGATGCCTCCCTAGGTGTTTGTAACTGGATTGTAACATATTGTATCTACTATGTCAACTGGGTAACAGAAATTTTTTCTAAAAAACACCGCTTTCCTCCCCAGGCAAAAAAACAGGGAGGAAAGCGGGTCTTTGCGTTTTGTCTATAGCTGACGCGGTCCCGTTACGGAGCTACGCCCTCGCAGTACTCACATTTGCAGTCGTCGCCGCACTCGCAGGTCACGCCGTTGACGCAGATGCACTCTCCTTCATACATGCAGGTGCATTCGGGCTCCGCCGGAGGCACCCAGGTGTTGGGGTCGTCCGGGACGACGGGCGCCGCGGTGGGCTCCGCCGTAGCCTCCACGACGGGCACCTCCGTAACCTCCACGACGGGCACCGCGGTGGGCTCCGCCGTAGGTACCGCCGTGGGCTCCGCCGTAGGCACTGCCGTGGGCTCCGCCGTGGGTACCGCCGTGGGCTCCGCCGTAGGCACCGCCGTGGGCTCCGCCGTAGGCACCGCCGTGGGCGCGTCCGTCTCGGGCAGTTGGGTGGGAACGTCCGTAGGCGCTTCGGTAGGCACGTCTGTAGGCACTTCGGTGGGCACGTCCGTGGGCGCGTCCGTGGGCACTTCGGTGGGCACGTCCGTGACCGCTTCGGGCGGCATGTCCGTGGGCGCCTCGGTCTCCGGCGGGAGCTCCGTCTCCTCCGGCCCGGCGGAGGGAGGCGGCTCCTCGGTGGGCGACGGCTCGGGGCTCGCTTCAGGACTGGGGGACGGGCTGGCGCTGGGCTTCGGCTCTCCCCAAAGGGTCCCGCCGCCGCCGATGGTGGGCTGGGGGAAGCTCAGCCAGGGCAGCCCTTCATGGATACGGCTCATGACGCTCTTCCAGATCAGCGCCGCCGGGTTGGAATAGAAGTGCATCTGGGCCGGATATTTATAGCCCGTCCAGACCGCCGCCACATAGTAGCGGCTGAAGCCGGTGAAATACCGGTCCTCGTTGCTGCTGGTGGTGCCGGTCTTACCGGCGACGGCCGTGCTGCCGAAGTAGGCCATGCTGCCGGTGCCGCCCCGGACGGCGGCCTGGAGCATGTCGGCGATGTTATAGGCCGTGTTGGCCTTCACCGCCACATGCTGGTCGGCGGGATTGTCCAGGATCACCTTGCCGTCGCTGTCGGTGACAAGGGAGTAGGTCCGGCCCCGGCTCATGACGCCGTCGGTGGCAAAGGCGGTATACGCCTGGGCCATCTCCTTGGGGGTGATGCCGTAGTTGAGCTGGCCCAGGGCCAGGGCGGCGTAGCCGAAGTCGGAGACCGTCTGGCCCGTCGTCTCGTCCAGATGGTCCTGGACCAGAGAGGTGAAGCCGAAGCGCTCGGTCAGGTAGTTCCAGGACGCCTGCAGGCCGATCCGGTCCAGCACCTGGGCCGCCACGGTGTTCCGGGAGGCCACGACGGCGCTGCGGATGGTGGTCCAGCCGTAGTAGCCGCCGCCGTCGTTGTGGGGATACCAGGTGGTGCCCCGCAGCCGGACGCTGGGGGAGTCGTTGACGGAGGTGTTCTGGGTGATGAGGCCCAGGTCCAGGGCCGGGGCGTAGACCGCCACGGGCTTGAAGGACGAGCCGGGCCGCCGGGGAAGCTCGGTGGCGTAGTTGTCGGTAAAGCTGCCGGTCTTTTCGCCGGTGTCGCCCGCCAGACCCACGATGGAGCCGTCGTTGGGGTCGATGACCACGATGGCGGAGCTGAGCTTCTGGCCGGTGGGGTTCCAGGAGGCGCTGGGCAGGTTGCCGGTGTTCTGATAGATATCGTCGATGATCCCCTGGACGCGGGGGTCCATGCAGCAATAAATATTGTATCCGCCGTTATAGATGAGCGTCTCCGCCTGGCGCTGGGTGATGCCCTTGGCCTCCGCCAGGTCCGCCTCCAGCTCCCAGATCAGGGAGTCCACATAGTAGGAGTGGATGGGGATCTCCCGGTCCTCGCCCTCGGCGCGCTTGAACTGCAGCGTCTCGGCCTTGGCGGCGGTATAGTCCTCCTGGGTGATGTAGCCCTGATCGTACATCTCCCAGAGGATCTGCTCCTGACGGTTCTTGTTGCGCTGGCGGCTCTCAGGACCGATATAGGGGTCGTACAGGGAGGGGTTGTTGGTGATGCCGATCAGGCTGGCGCACTCGGCCAGGTCCAGCTCCCAGACCTCCTTGCCGAAATATTCCCGGGCCGCGGCGCCCACGCCGTAGCAGCCCTCCCCCAGGTAGCTCTCGTTCAGATACCAGGTGACGATCTCCTGCTTGGTGTATTTTTTCTCAAATTCCAGGGCCCGGAACATCTCCAGCAGCTTTCGCTGGACGGTGACCTCGTTTTTGCCGGTCAGGTTCTTGATCAGCTGCTGGGTCAGGGTGGAGCCGCCAAAGGTGTCGCTCATGCTCAAAAACATGTTGCCGAACGCGCCGATGGTCCGCCACCAGTCCACGCCCTTGTGGGTATAGAACCGCCGGTCCTCGATGGCCACGCAGGCGTGCTCCAGATTGATGGGGATCTGGTCATACTCCACCCACAGACGGTTTTCCGTGGCGTAGAGGATCTCCAGCTCCCGCCAGTCGTTGCTGCCGGGGCTGCTCTCCACCCAGATGTGGCTGGACAGACTGCTGGAAAGCTCCTCCGGCGTCAGGTCCAACTCCTCGTTCAGGCAGGTCTTTACATACACCGCGAAGATGCAGGCCAGGATCATGCCCGTCGTCAGGAACACCAGCAGCGCCGTGACGGCCACCTTCACCCCCGTGCGCAGGACGAAGCCCGTTCCGGCGGCGGCCGTGTCCACCACCGCGCCAGCCGCCCGGCGGGCCCGGCGGAACTTCCGGCCCCTCCACCAGTCCCGCACACGCCTGTATGCATCTCTGATCTTTCGGAATATATTCACAAATGCCCCTCCGAATTTTGCGGACCTTGAAACAGGTGACAATCATTTACGAAAAATTACAGTTATGGTTATTATAACACCATTTTTCCGAATTGTATATCCCATTTGTAAATAAAACGAAACTTCTTCCCGCCGCCCGCATGATAACGGCCCGGCGGGGGCATACTTCTGTTGCCGCGGTCCGGCGGCGGGGAGGTCGAACACATGAGAAAGCTGCGGTTGAAGATCGCGCTGTGCGCGCTGCTGATGATATTCGCGGCGGCCAGTCTGCTGTCCGTGCTGGCGGACCTGGGCGTATTTGCTTCATAGAGCGCGCCGCGAGCGATAAAAACCCATTATTTGCTCTTGCAATCCGGGCCGCAAGGCTTTAGAATAGAGCCAGAAGAAAAACACAGGAGGTCTTCACGCCCATGGAAAGCGAATTCGGCGCAAGCTACATCACCATCGAGGACGACGAGGGCAACGAGTTTGAGCTGGAACACCTGAGCACCCTGGAGTTTGAGGGCGACGAGTACATGGTCTTTCTCCCGGCGGATATGGATGAGGACGATCCCGACTACGGCTTTGTGATCCTCAAGGTGGAGGAAGTGGACGGCGAGGAGCAGTTCGTGTCCGTGGACGACGAGGAAAAGCTCCAGCGGATCTACGACTATTATATGGAACAGGTCTTTTCGGACGAGGAAGAGGAAATCCCCGAGGACTGACCGCATAGTATCTGTCATATGAAACCTGCCCTGTTCGTGGTCTCAAGGGCCCGGTTGGACCCACATCTATCATAAGGGACGCCATATATGGCGGCGGAGCGCAGGCCTCCCGGCATCCGCCGGACGTTGGAAGCACGGAAACCGCCACGAGGCGACCCACCTGCCAAGCTGTGCAGGTTACAAATCTGGCCCCCACGGCAGGGCGGGCCTCGCCGGAGCAAAGATATCTTTGCTCCGGCGATCGTTTTTAACTGCGAGGGGAAAGTGAATTCCCCCTCGCAGAAAGTCAAAATCCTGCCGCACCGCGGATTTTGACTTTGACGCGCGGGAATGCCGCGCGGCTCGCCCTGACCGGGCTTCGCTCTCGTGGATCTCATTTACCTCCTTTTCTCCCCGGCGGCGCCCTCGATCCGGATAAAAACGGCCGGGATGGCAAAAAACTGTTGATTTTCAAAATGTATACAATTATAATATTTGGTAGCAGTTTATCCTTGGCTATTTTGTACCGGATACTATCCTCTGAGATGAAGGGAGAAATGCAACCATGAGCGAAGTTCTCAACAAACTGCACGAGCTCGGCATCGTGCCCGTAGTGGTCATCGACGACGTGAAGGACGCCGTCCCCCTGGCCCAGGCCCTGATCGACGGCGGTCTGCCCTGCGCGGAGGTCACCTTCCGCACCGCGGCGGCGGCGGACGCCATCAAGGCCATCGCCGACAGCTTCCCCCAGATGCTGGTGGGCGCGGGCACTGTCCTGACCTGCGAGCAGGTGGACCGGGCCGTGGCCTCCGGCGCCAAGTTTATCGTCAGCCCCGGCACCAACCCCCGCGTGGTCAAATACTGCGTGGAGAAAAACATCCCCATCACCCCCGGCACCTGCAACCCCAGCGACGTGGAGCAGGCCCTGGAGTGCGGCGTGAAGATCGTCAAGTTCTTCCCCGCCGAGCCCGCCGGCGGCCTGAAGTACATCAAGGCCATCGCCGCCCCCTATGTGGACGTGAAGTTCATGCCCACCGGCGGCATCAACCAGAACAACGTCCGGGACTACCTGGCCTATGACAGGATCTGGGCCTGCGGCGGCAGCTGGATGGTGAAGGGCGACCTTATCAAGGCGGGAGAGTTTGAAAAGATCAAGGAATTGACGGCCCAGGCCGTTCAGATCGTAAAGGAGGTACGTGGCTAATGGCTAAGATCGTAACGTTCGGCGAGCTGATGATCCGGCTGCAGCCGTACAACTATGAGCGCTTCGTCCAGGCCGATCACCTGGAGTTCACCTTCGGCGGCGGCGAGGCCAACGTGGCCGTGAGCCTGGCCAACTACGGCCAGCACGCGGTGTATGTGACCAAGCTGCCCGCCCACGCCATCGGTCAGGCGGCGGTCAACTCCCTGCGCCGGTACGGCGTGGACACCACCAAGATCACCCGCGGCGGCGATAGGGTGGGCATCTATTTCAACGAGAAGGGCGCCTCCCAGCGTGGCAGCGTGTGCATCTATGACCGGGCCCACTCCGCCATCCAGGAGGCCACCACCGCCGACTTCGACTGGGACGACATCTTCCAGGGCGTGGACTGGTTCCACTTCACCGGCATCACCCCGGCCCTGGGCCCCAACGTGGTGGACATCTGCCGGGAAGCCTGCAAAGCCGCCAAGGCCAAGGGCATCAAGATCTCCTGCGACCTCAACTACCGGGGCAAGCTGTGGACCCGTGAGCAGGCCCGGGCGGCCATGACCGACCTGTGCCAGTATGTGGACGTGTGCATCTCCAACGAGGAGGACGCCAAGGACGTGTTCGGCATCGAGGCGGAGAAAACCGACATCACCGCGGGCGAGATCAACCGGGAGGGCTACAAGTCCGTGGCCAAGCAGCTTGCGGACAAGTTCGGCTTTGAGAAGGTGGCCATCACATTGCGGGAGAGCCACTCCGCCTTCGACAACGGCTGGAGCGCCATGCTCTACGATGTGGCGAGCGGCGAGTACGCCTTCAGCAAGAAGTACGAGCTGCACATCATCGACCGGGTCGGTGGCGGCGACAGCTTCGGCGGCGGCCTGATCTACGCCCTGCTGAACGGCTATACCACCCAGGGCGCGGTGGAGTTCGCCGTGGCGGCCTCCGCGCTGAAGCACTCCATCGAGGGCGACTACAACATGGTCACCGTCTCCGAGGTGGAGAAGCTGGCTGGCGGCGACGGCTCTGGCCGCATCCAGCGGTAAGGCGCGGCACGTTGTACATTTTCGACCCCTCCGGCGTCGCCGGAGGGGTCGGTTTTGACATTGCGCCCCCTATCGTGGTATACTCTCTATACTACGTACGATCACCACGCTCTGCCGGGAAGGGAGACCTGACGATATGAAGAGATTTCCGGCCGCGCTCATGACCCTGGTCCTGTGCCTGGGTCTGAGCGCCTGCGGCCATTTTGTGAGCATCATGCCCGGAGACCCCTCCGTCGGCCAGACCGTCGGAGCAGACCAGACCCCGGAGCCGAAGGACTTTTTCCGGGAGCAGGACCTGCTGAGCTTCATGCGCTGGGACGAGTTCGCCGCCAATTACTATGACGACACGCCCATCGCCCTCAGCATCCGCACCGGCGCGGGCGGCTACGCCTCTCCCGTCTTTGACCGCGGCTCCATCATCTCCGCCTGCGACGCTCTCCGGTCCATGACCGTCACCGGCCGGGTCGGCGACACCGGCGGCGCCGCCGAGTCCAAGACCACGTTCAGCTTCACCATGGAAAACGGCAACCAGTATGTGGTCACCTTCTCCGACGGATATCTCGACCTGAGCACCGGCCTGTACGCCGTCAGCGGCGGCGAGGCCCTGTGGGGCATCGTCTTTCCGGGCTACGGCGGGGATTTTGACGTTTTCGACCTGTATTTCAGCGACAGCGTCCGCGCCTTTGCCGACGATTTCAACACGAACACGCCCGTGTCCGTCGGCCGCCGGTCCAACGGCGGCGCCACTCTGACCTCTCAGGACCCGGCGGTGGTGACCCAGGTGTTCCAGCTGCTGGCAAACGCCACCGTCGCCCGCGTCGAGGAGAGCCCCGACCAGAACATCGACCTGACCCAGGCCACGGACTATATCTTCACCATGGCCGACGAGAGCTATTTCACCTTCACCTTCACCGGCCCCTGCCTGACCGTGACGGCCTCCGCCGATTACGGCCCGGTGTATTACTGGCTCAACGGCGTGGACGACCTGCCCAATATCACCATCCTGCCGGAGAGCACCGTTCCCACCTTCTCGGGCGGGCCCATCACCGGCATGCGGGAGGAGATCGCCCAGGCCCAGGCCGCCGCCAACGGCCAGCTGGAGGGCATCACCGTTCTGGGCGTTTACGTGGATTACAACATTCAGGGCCAGCACGGGTATCTGACCCTCAGCGGCGAAACGGCCAATAACTTTGTCCGGCAGGTCACCTCCATCAACGCCGCCGCGGAGACCACCACCCCCCTGGGCGAGGACATCACCGTCTGCGTGACATTGTCCGACCAGTCCGGCCCCATCATCGTCTTCACCGGGGACACGGTCCAGCAGATGGTGGGCGCCAACCACGCCTGCGACATCAACGCCATGGCCGACCTGCGCGCCACCATCCAGACCCTGGCCCAGGACGCCAACAACATCGGCCATGTGATCCAAAACACCTCTGACTGAGCTTTCTCCGGGAGAGACGTATCTTTTATCGGGAGGCAGGCCATGAAGCTGCTAAAAAGGCTCGCGCAGATACTCATATCAGTCCCGCTGATCCTCATCGGCCTTCTCATCCTCTATGAGGTGTTCGGTTTTTGCGTCAACCACATCGCCACCCAGCGGCAGACAAAACAGCTGGTCAAGACCCTGGAGGCCGAGGTGCCGGATATAGAGATCATAGACGTACATTCCGAGACGGGGAACACCGGGCCCACGGGAAATCATGTGGACTGTCTGTCCGTCGTCACCTTTTCGACGCAGATGCAGCAGTCGGACCTGGAGGACAGGCTGTACCAGCACTATGACTATGACATGTGGATGTGCTATTTGACGCAGACAGAG
This sequence comes from uncultured Oscillospiraceae bacterium, assembly GCA_947629245.1. Taxonomy (GTDB): domain Bacteria; phylum Bacillota; class Clostridia; order Oscillospirales; family Oscillospiraceae; genus CAJOIG01. The sequence goes on from CANRDC010000005.1 coordinate 61,818, forward strand.
GACGGCAATTATCTCTTTCGTCTCAATACGTCCGCCCCGTTCGTGGACAATATCGAGGGCCATTGAGCCCCTGCGCGTCGGCTGGTGGGAATATGGTCAAGAACATATTAATATTAGGCGCGAGCGGAACAGTTGGCGCCGCGGTATTCAAACGTTTTTCCCGCGATAAGAACTTTAATACTGTTGGGACCTATTTTTCTGCCGTTCAAGGAAAAACTTCATCATTTATACATTTTTCCGTTGAGTTTCCCAATGATATCTGTTCCATTTTAAAGCAAGTCCGCCCTGATATCGTTATATCCGCTCTGCGCGGGAACTATGATAAACAATTGGCCGCTCATGAGAACGCGGCAAAATATCTGATGGCGAACGGCGGCAGATTGATCTATCTTTCTACTGTGAACGTATTTGACGGCAGCTGTGATCGTCCGCATCATGAAGAAGACGTCCGAATTTCAAATAGTGATTATGGGCAGTTTAAGATACAATGTGAAGATCTATTGCGGGATCGGATGGGTGACCGGGCAATACTGATCAGGCTTCCTTTTGTTTGGGGGAGGAATTCTCCAAGGTTTCAAGAGGTAAAGGCCGGATGTGAAAAAGGACAACAGGAGGTTTACACTGATTTATTTAGTAATCATGTATCAGACTTGCAGATCGCCCAAACGCTCCAATGGATGATCTATGAGAATAAGGGCGGGATCTTTCATGTTGGGACCTCGGACGTGATAAGCTATCAGCGCTTTGTTGAACAGCTGATCGAGACTGCGGGTATGAAGCTACCTCAGTTTGTATTTCGGCGAGGACCTGGGATAATGGCAGCAATAAGCGGCCGAAAAGATATACCCGTTATGTTAAAATGGACTACCGGGAAGCTGATCCAGTATCTCTGCGGCAGCACAGGGCGATCGGCGTCGTCATGATGAGCCGATCAGTTCAAGTAAATTCCGGTTTATTTTTGTCACACTCTGAAACACTTATGCTTCCAAGGAGTTTCGCTTTCAAAGATTTAAAATAGCATGGATTTTCCCTTGTTTTTGCCCTTATGAGCCGAAACAGGGGAAATTTCCCTGCCAAAATATTAAACTGCTTTTCGAACGGTAATAGCCCTCAGCGCTTGATAGCGAAATACACCCCTTGCACAAGCCCCGGCTTTGTGCAAGACGTATTTCAAGTCGCACATAAACGATCAATACAAATGACGCAACCTATGAATACTCATTGAACTTACAATATGTACTGCTTAATATCCCCAACAAATTGATCACCGCACCGAGCCAATTCGCCAAGAACACGGTCTATTCCTGCTTCGCTTTTATACCAATTATCTTTTGTGATGTTATAACAATACACGGGGCACACTTTTATGTCCACGTTAGGAAAAGCCATTTGGTATAGCATAAGACACCTGCGGGCGTGAAACGCTTTACAGACAATCAGCGCTGTTTTTATTTCAATGCCCGCCCTGTTAACGGTCTTTCGTGAAAGAAAGGCGTTATCACGGGTGTGACCGGACTGATCTTCTCCGATAATTGCAGAGGCCGGTATGCCATTTTTCAAAAATACGTCTGTAAAGAATTCACAGTCGGATTGATAATCTCCGCTGTATATGTCTGCTTTTGAGCGAACTCCCGGCCATTTATCACGTTTCACGCTGATCCCACCTGAAGGAATAAGCCACTTTGCATAGCCCTGATTGTACAATTCGGCAGCGTATTCAGGTTGTTCAGGATGTGAGCCGCCGGGCAGGAAAATAGCATCAACCTTTTCAGGTTTATCAGATACAAATATAAAGTTTGATATATCAGAAATGATACGAGTATTCATTAGCCCACGCTCCTCAATCATTACGATTTATTCTGCATTATAACTTGTTAGCGAATTTTGCTTCCCTTGTTTTTGCCCTTGTGAGATATAATGGCAAGGATAATCTTAAATGAAACCGTATAAAGCAATAAGGTGGTCGGATTGCGACAAATCCTTTATTTTCAAGGCTTCACATGGATTTTATTATCACCCTGTAACGAGCGGTAATAGTCTATGTTTTCGGAAAATTCAAATCCCCGTTTTATGGGACGATATTCTAAGCTAAAACTTAATATCCGCCGCCACCGGCGACATAGAGAGCAGGAAACCACAAAATGGTTTCCCGCTTTTCTTTTTGACAGGGGAGTCTGCAGCTCCCTTACGCTGGCGAAGCCAGCTGCCCCTTTGCGTGCTTGTCGGAGAGGAACACCTTTCTATTGCTTCTTTATCTCACGCAAGCGAATGCACAGAGGAAGTTATCGATACGGATCGCCCTTTACTCAGCCTTTGTTGGAGGCGTTATCCCGTTCAAGCGCCTTCGGTCTTTTATCGAGCCTTTTCGCTTCATTCCGACGAATAGATAGAAGCATCATGAAAATGCCACATGAGGACAAAAACTGCTTTATGAGGGCGAGGGCTCTTGGCGCTCAGCCGTTGAAAAACGCCTCCAGCTCCCCTCGGGAGGCCGTGCATCGGCCGGAGATCATCCGGCTCTGGCCGCCGCCCCGAGCCTTCAAAACGGGGCCGTGCTCCTTGATGAACGCGCGCATGTCCGCCGTCTTACTTCCCATGACGAACCGGTACGCCCCGTCCTCTCCGGAGAACACCGCGCACACGCCGCCGCACTTTTCCATCCCGGCGTTGGCCAGCACGCGCATGGCGTCCTCATCCGTCTGGACGAACAGCAGTATATTCCCGTCGGTGCTCTCCAGCGCCGCCGCCTGGCTCTCCGCCATCCGCCGCCGCAGCCCGGCCAACTCCCGCTTCAGCTCGTCCCGCTGGGCCAGCAGCCTCTCCGCCCCGGCGGCGATGTCCGGCTGGGGCGTGTTCAAAAGCCCGGAGATGGCCAGCGCCGCCCCGTACCGGGCCTCGTAATCCGCCAGCGCGTCCGCTCCCGCCTTCATCCAGATGCGCACGCCGCCCCGGTGGCGCATGAAATCCAGCAGCTTGATGAGCCCGATCTGCCCCGTGGAGGACACGTGGGGCGCGCAGCACGCGCACATGTCCACGCCCTCCACCGTCACGATCCGCACGTCCCGCTCAAGGGCCAGCTTGCTGCGGTAGTCCATCCTCGCCAGCTCGAAGGCCAGCGGGAACCGGGCCACCACCGGCAGGTCCCGCCACACGGCCTCGTTGGCCTCCCGCTCGATCCCGTCCAGCTGCTCCCGGTCCAGCTCCCCGCTGACGTCGATGGTGCAGCCGTCGTCCCCCAGGTGGAAGCCCACGTTGTCATAGCCGTATTTTCTGTGGATCAGGCCGGAGACGATGTGCTCCCCCGTGTGGGTCTGCATCTTCCGGAACCGGTCCGCCCAGTCGAGCCGTCCCGTCACGGTCTTTCCCACCGGTAAGGGGCCGTCGGTCAGGTGGATGATCACGCCGCCTTTTTCCCGCACGTCCAGCACGCGCGCGTCCCCAAGTGTGCCTTTGTCCGCCTCCTGGCCTCCCTCCTCCGGGAAAAAGGCGGTGGCGGCCAGCTCCACGACCCAGCCGTTTTTCGTCGGCTCGCAGGAGCGCACCTTCGTCTCGAATACCCGCGTGTACGCGTCCTCGTAATAGAGCTTTCTCGTCTGCATCGGTTGACCTCCCGGACAAAAAAGTGTATACTGCGGTTTATGGATATCTTTACCGTACTGCTCATCTATCTGGAAGCCGTGAATCTGCTGGCACTGGCGGCCTTCGGCTACGACAAGCATCTGGCCCGTGTCCACCGGGAGCGCATCCCGGAGGCGGCGCTGATGGCTCTGGTGGCCGTTGGCGGCGGCGTGGGGGCTCTGGCGGGCATGCTCCTGTTCCGCCATAAGACCCGCAAGCGCCGCTTCACCGTAGGCGTGCCGGTGATCATCGTGCTCCAGATATCCTTTTTTCTGGCGCTGTTTTATGCTGTGTCGCATTGATTGAAACTGCAAAGGGAAAGTGAATTCCCCTTTGCAGGAAGTCAAAATCCTGACGTTCTACGGATTTTGACTTCACGCGCGGTCATGGGGTCCCCAAAAGGCTCGCCAGCCTTTTGGGGAGAGGAGATGTCGCGGCCACTTGAGCTTTGCCGCAAAGCGGCAAAGGGAGACCTGGCTCGCGAACATCGACGAGGCGGCTCGCCCTGACCGGGCTTCGCTCCCTTTCATCTTCATCTGTTTTCTCTATTCGCCGTATCACTCATGGCAATACCATTGTAAAGAATTTGCGGAGGTGCGTCAAGCATGAATGCGTATTTGGACATAAAGCCCGAGGTGGCTCAGGCTCTTGCCGAGGGAAAGCCCGTGGTAGCCCTGGAGAGCACCATCATCTCCCACGGCATGCCCTGGCCCCAGAACGCCGAGACGGCCTTCGC